>JASLJP010000260.1 GCA_030152425.1 Aquirhabdus sp. | reverse complement strand
TTTAAAACAGCTCACCCTGCACGATCTCGTCGGGTTCACTAAACCCGGACAGCCCCACCCCAAGAAGACGATAGCGCGTGCTCTCGGGCAAGCCCACTCGTGCCCGCATCGCCAGTGCAATGTCCACCAGCTCGGCTTCATCTCGAATAGTGTGCTGCGGCGTGTAGCTCCGGGTGATGATTTTAAAATCTGCTGTTTTGAGCTTGAGCACTACGGTACGGCCGACACGACTGGTTTTACGTGTTGCCGCCCAGGTTTTGGCTGCGAGACGGCGGATGGTATCTTCCAGCTCGGACAGCGGGACATCACTGGCAAAGGTGTCTTCGGCAGAAATCGACTGCACGGGTTGATTGGGCTCTACCGGACGATTGTCGATGCCGCGCGCACATTGGTACAGTCGCCTGCCAAAACGGCCAAAACGCTGCTCAAGCTCGGCCAGCTCCAACTGGCGCAGGTCGCCGACGGTTTCGATCCCAAGCGCTGCGAGCTTGCCTTGCATGACCTTGCCGACCCCATGGATCTTGGCCACCGGCAGTGGCAGCAGGAAAGCCTCGACTTGCTGTGGACGAATCACGAACAAGCCGTCGGGCTTACGCCAGTCTGAAGCGATCTTGGCCAGCAGCTTATTAGGGGCGACGCCCGCCGATGCAGTCAAATGAATCTCGTCGCGGATCTCACGACGGATGGCCTCAGCCACTGCGGTCGCCGAGCCGAGGTCGATCTTAGGATGGGTGACATCGAGGTACGCTTCATCGAGCGAGAGCGGCTCGATGAGGTCGGTATAGCGGCGAAAAATCTCCCGCATCTGCTGCGAGGCGGCTTTATAGCGTACAAAGTCCGGCGGCACAAAGATGGCATCCGGGCAAAGCCGCTCGGCCCGGATGGCCGACATGGCGGAGCGGATACCGTATGTGCGCGCTTCATACGAGGCTGCGCAGACGACCGAACGTGCGCCGCGCCATGCGACGACCACGGGTTTGCCCCGCAGTCCCGGATCGTCGCGTTGCTCGACCGATGCATAAAAGGCATCCATATCGATATGGATGATCTTGCGCGGTGAACTGTCCGGAGCAAGGATCAGGCTGATGGCGTACGCCCCGATGGTTTAGTGGTTTTTTACGGCGATCGGCAGACCTGCCGCGATCGCGGCGCGAGTACCGCCAGTCAGCTCAACATAGTCGCGCGTGGGATCGAGCGACTCGAGCATGGCGATGGCACGCCCTGCCTTACTGCCGCCGCCGCACAGCACAAACAATGGCTCACCCTTGGGGAAGCTATCCAGAGAACTGACACTGAGCTGATCGATGGGGTGATTGACCGCACCTTTGAGGTGGCCTGCGGCGTAAAGTGCCGGATCGCGCACGTCCCAGACCTGAGGATTAGGATGCTCAAGCTTGATGGCAGGAAGGTCGGTAACCGGTAATTGGCGGATCATGACAGCGCTCCTTCAGTGTGTATTCCGATGTCCTCTATTTTACCCCGCCTATACGTTTGATCAAACACGCTTTGGTAGCAATTTGCTATAATGCCGCCATTCAATTTAACGCGATAGGTTACGCCATGCCATCACTCGATATCGTCTCCGAACTAGAGCTGTTTGAACTCAATCATGCGGTGCAAAACACCCAAAAAGAAATCCAGACCCGCTTCGACTTTCGCGGCAGCGAAGTCAGCATCGAGCTGAACGAGAAAGCCAAAGAAATCAAAATCAAAGGTGAAAGCGACTTCCAAGTGGAAAACGTCTACGCCATGCTGGAAAACCATCTGACCAAACGTAAGGTCGATATCCAAAGCCTAGACCCACAAGACATGACCGCCTCGGGTAAATTCATTACCCAACTGATCAAACTCAAAGACGGTCTTGACTCTGATAGCGCAAAAAAGATTAATAAAGCCATTAAAGAAAGCGGCATTAAAGTGCAATCTTCAATCCAAGGCGACAAAATCCGTGTCACCGATAAAAAACGCGACACCTTGCAACAAGTCATGGCGTATTTGAAAGAACAGCAGTTTGGTCTGCCGGTTCAGTTCAACAACTTCAAAGACTGATACTGGTACAGCGTAAGCCCCATCACAAGGATCAATGAGAGCATCATCATGAGTAGAAATTTAATCGCCACCATCGCCAATGCCGCCAACAAACTGCCCGCTGGCCTGCGCACTGCATTTTTGTCCACTACCTTTGGCAAGGTCGTGCCGTTCGTCGGCACCTCCGGTGTGCGCTACGAGCTGCTGACTGCTGAAAAAGTCATCTGCACCATCAAAAACCGCCGCGCAGTGCAAAACCACATCAACAGCGTCCACGCTGTGGCGATGGGCTTGATCGCCGAGACCGCAACCGGTTTTGTCGTCGCGATGAATCTGGCTGATGGCGAAGGCATGGTGCTGATCAAATCCATGAAGCTGGAATACAAAAAACTGGCCAAAGGCAATATGACTGCCGTGGCAACACTGACCCCGAGCCAACGCGAAGAAATCCGCAGCAACCCGAAAGGCGAAGTAACCGTCAACTGCATCATTACCGATGAAACAGGTCAAAGCCCAGTCGAGTGTGAAATGGTCTGGGCATGGGTCGTCAAACGCAAAAAAACTGCGTAATTGATCCAGCAAAACAGGGCGGGTTTCCGCCCTTTTTTACGCCGGTATCGCACGGCTAAATCACCTAAATTAGAATCACTCCCACCTGTGAATAAATCGCGGCTTGCGTCTTATTCTTGATAGTCACAATTCTCCTCAACAATTGATTTTAATTTGTTTTATGCTTATTGCATGACGCTTTTTTCAATTCTCATATCGGTAGGGACACACGTCGCCAACCCTGTACTTGCGACAGACATTAAAAAACAATAGGAGCATTCCATCATGGCATTACGCGGCGATCCACAAGTCATTGCATACTTGAACAAAGTCCTGCTCAACGAGCTGACGGCCATCAACCAATACTTTCTGCACTCCAAAATGTTTAAAAATTGGGGCATCACCAAACTCGCTGAACATGAATGGGCTGAGTCGATTGATGAAATGAAACACGCCGATCGCCTGATCGAGCGCATTTTGTTTTTAGAAGGGATTCCTAACCTGCAACAACTTGGCAAGCTCCATATCGGCGAAGACGTCAAAGAAATCCTGACCTCTGATCTGGGTATGGAAATGCAAGCCCACCCCGACCTGAAAGACGCCATCGAACACTGTGAAAAAGTCCGTGACTATGTGTCACGCGATCTGTTTAACAGCATTCTGGAAAGCGAAGAAGAGCATATCGACTGGCTGCAAACACAGCTGGAGCTGATCGAACGGATCGGCATCCAAAACTATACCCAACTGCAGATCGGTGGTGCGTCCAACGACGACTAAATCACACCCCTCGATTTTGCTGTACCAAAAGACGCCCCAGTTTGTGGGCGTCTTTTTTTGCCTTGTAGGGCAAGTTTCATCGTTTCATCATTCAAAGACGCTATGATCATGGCGGCATAAAAAAAGTCCGCCTGGGGAGGCGGACTGAAAAGGGGTCTTACTTGTCTTTGGGGGACCTGTGCAGTATAGGCATTCGTGTCATCCCCTGTGTTGCAGCGCTGTCGGGTCTGTGTAAGCGTATGTCAAAGCAACCGTACATCTTGTACAAAATGTGCATAAGTTGGCAAAAACTGCCAACTTTCGGTGCTTGGTCGTAATTCTGTTAATTGGCTATTACAAAAGCAGTGCGATCCTTTACTATATGCGCTGCGGCGCTTTCCTAAAGAATTTTAAGCGCACATGCCCGCTGGGGGCTTCTTTTGCATGCTTTTTGCATCTCGCTTGTCGCACATTTTTTGTGACGTTTTTCGATTTTTTTTAACAAACGAATTTTTATTTTTTATTA
The DNA here is from genome assembly GCA_030152425.1 of Aquirhabdus sp. Classification (GTDB taxonomy): domain Bacteria; phylum Pseudomonadota; class Gammaproteobacteria; order Pseudomonadales; family Moraxellaceae; genus Aquirhabdus. The sequence continues at coordinate 1,183 of JASLJP010000260.1, read as the reverse complement.
TTAGGTAGGTGTCGATAATGGTTTTGGTTCCCGTCATTATTTGTGGTGGTGCAGGCTCCCGTCTCTGGCCAGTTTCCCGCGAACTACATCCTAAGCCATTCATCAAACTTGACCAGCATTCTTTGATCCAAAAGACGTTCTTGCGTGCCGTGAACCTGAACAGCGTTGAAAATGTTGTCACCGTGATCAACAAAGACACCTACTTCCTGACCTTAGACGACTACGCCGATCTCAGAAAGTCAAACGCGATCAAGAGCCAGCAGCATTTTATTCTAGAGCCGGTCGGCCGCAATACCGCGCCTGCCATCGCGGTCAGCGCCCTGTATGTCGCGCAAAAATTTGGCGATGACGCCATCATGCTGGTGCTGCCTGCAGACCATTTGATTCAAAAAACCCAAGGCTTCCAAGATGCAGTGACTGAAGCGATGGGCTTGGCGAAAGCAGGGCGTATCGTAACCTTCGGTATCCGACCGACCCATGCCGAGACCGGTTTTGGCTATATCGAATCCAACGGCAATGATGTCGTCCGCTTTATCGAAAAACCAAATCTGACTGATGCCCAAACCTACGTCGATGCGGGCTATCTGTGGAATGCAGGCATGTTCTGCTTTACTGCAGGCACCCTGATCGCCGAGCTGGAGCGCCATGCGCCTTCAGTGATGCAAGCCGTACGCAAATGCATCACCTCCCCTGCCGAAAATGCGACCAGCCGTGAGCTGGAGCTACCAGAGCTGGAGTTCTCCGCGGTTGAAGACATCTCCATCGACTATGCGCTGATGGAAAAATCAGACATCGTATCAGTCGTCGCCTGTGATATCGGCTGGAGCGATATCGGCTCGTGGAATGCCATGAGTGAACTGACCCCCGCGGATGAGCGTGGCAATCAGGTCACCTGTGACTCTGAAGCCATCATGATCGACAGCAGCAACTGCTATATCAAAAGCGACACCAACCGTATCATTGCCACCGTGGGCACCGAAAATCTGGTCATCATCGACACGCCAGATGCGCTGTTGATCGCGGATCGCAAGAATGTACAAGACGTCAAAAAAGTCGTCACCCATCTCAAATCGATCAAGCATGAAGCCTATCAGCTCCACCGCACCGTCAACCGTCCGTGGGGCACCTATACCACGCTTGAAGAGGGCGATGGCTTTAAGATGAAGCGCATCGTGGTCAAGCC
>JASLJP010000067.1 GCA_030152425.1 Aquirhabdus sp. | reverse complement strand
CCTAAAAGACCCCGAGTACATATACTCGGGGTCTTTTTTTATGCCCGTTTTTCTTTAGACCTTCACGATCTATGATTTATAGTATTCCTTAGTCACTCGTTCTTGCGTAGGTGCAGCCATGAAACCGATACGCCTCATTCTTCTCGACCTTGACGGCACGCTCTACGTGGATCACAGCGTTATCGCCGGCGCCGTTGAGGCTGTATTCAAACTGCGTCAGTTGGGGTATACCTTACGTTTTCTCACCAATACCACGACCCGATCCCAAGCCGATCTCTATCTGCAGCTACATGGCATGGGGTTTGACCTCACGCCTGATGAGCTAATCAGTGCCCCGGCTGCCGCGCGCTTAGAGTTGATGGCGATACAGCGCCAAATTGGTCGGCCTTTACGCGTATGGCCTGTGGTGGCGGATGCCATATGTGCGGATTTCGATGGATTTGAGCGTGATGAATGCCAGCCAGACTATATCGTGCTCGGAGATATCGGTGAAGTCTGGAATCTGGCACTGATCAATCGTCTGTTTCAGGCTATCCGTGCGGGTGCAAAATTGATCGCGCTGCATAAAAACCGGTTGTGGCAAACAGCGGGAGATCTCAATGTTGATATCGTCTTTTTTGTTGCGGGTCTGGAGTATGTGACGAGCCAACCCAGCGTCGTGATGGGCAAGCCATCAGCCGCATTTTTTACGCGTGTTTTAAACGATGTCGGCATTACTGCAGATGAGGCGCTGGTCGTGGGAGATGATATCGACAGCGATATCGGCGGTGCGCAGACGCATGGTATGCGGGGCGTGCTGGTGCGTACGGGTAAGTTCCGGCAGGCTTATCTTGAACAGTCTGCCATTCGCCCGGATGCGATTGTAGACAGTGTGGCTGAGTTGCCTGCGCTGTTGCAGGCATTAGCGCTTTAATATGACAGCGTAAACGTGCGCCATTCTTGCGCTGAGGTGTCCCAGTATTCGAGGCGGTCGGTATTGATGTCGGTAAAGAGGATCCAGTCATCTTTACCTTGTTTCTCAGAAAATCCCGTACTGATCAGCAGGTCTTCCTCGCGGATCTCCATGATCCAGCCTTGTAGCACTTTGCCATCTTTTAAATAGATGCGCTGCTGATTGCCCGTTTCGGCAAAGGTGGCCAGTTGTTCGGCGAGATCCATCGAGTATGTCCAGCAAATGAAAGTGTGCGTATCTTACCTTAAATAGCCGTAAGGATTAACGGCTCTGCGCCCCGGCGAGAGGTAAATGCCGTAATGCAGGTGCGGGGTCGAGGCATTGCCGGTACTGCCGACATAGCCGAGTGTATCGCCGGCTTTGACATGATCGCCGATACGGTAGACGCCAAAGCTTTCGAGATGAGCATAGTAGTGCTGGCTGAGGCCGTAGCCGACGATGGTGATGGCGTTGCCACCCGCTCCATAGCTGCTGATGCGACTGACGATGCCGTCAGTGGTGCTAAAGATTGGTGTGCCGCGCTTACTTAAGATATCAATGCCTTCATGCGAGCGGCCATTGGCGCGCGCGTTGCCCCATGTGTCGACCAGTTGATCCCGCTTGATGCCTTGTACCGGGATCGGCAGGCGGCTGGGCAGGTCAGTTTCGGCCAGTTTTTGGTAATAGCCATCCCGGCTTGTGCCAGAGGTTGGTTTGTTCGGGGTAGACGTACAAGCGTTGAGCATGAGGATGGTAATGAGTAGGCATCCGAGTTTAAGCGGGGCGTAAGACATAGGGTAGATTTCCAGCGGGAGATTGAAGCGTGACTGTCCGTGTCTATAGACAGTAGCATTGATCGAGGAGGGCTGTCACCGCGAGTTTGTAGCCTTCATAAAGCCACTTGCTAAAAATTACATGACAGAAATGTTAAAAAAGGATTAAGCTCAGCCAACTTGTCAGCTGACAGGTGGTAAGACGTAAAGATCGTTAGTAGTGTGCTGAAATGTTCTTAAAATATCTGTAATCAAATAGTTACAGGGCTGATTTAGGGATGAAATGTGTACGTGTTGTCGTAGGAAGACATCGACACATGGCGAGCTGGCTGAGCAAAAGGATGGGTGACTGTCATAAAACTTTCACAATATTCGGGTCTAATAGCATCGTTCACAAAATCAGTTTTTATCCAAGTGCTGGGTTATTTTTGAGGTCTACATAATGCGTATTCAATCTTTGATGTTGTCCATCATGGTTTCTGCAGTTAGCGTTGGTACTGTACACGCAGCTGACATTACAGGTGCAGGTTCTTCTTTTGCATTCCCTATTTTTGCAAAATGGGCTGACGGTTACAAGGCTAAATCAGGTGTAGGCCTGAACTACCAATCTATCGGCTCTGGCGCTGGTATCAAACAAATCACTGAAAAAACCGTTGATTTCGGTGCGTCGGACAAGCCACTGTCACCAGAAGATCTGGCTGCTAAAGGTCTGACTCAGTTCCCAGCCGTAATGGGTGGTATCGTGCCAGTCGTCAACATCAAAGGCGTTGCAGCAGGTCAAATCAAACTGACTGGCGAAATCCTGGCAAACATCTATCTGGGCAAAATCAAACAGTGGGATGACGCTGCAATCGTAGCACTGAACCCAAGCCTGAAAGGTGTGGATGAAAACATCACTGTTGTTCGTCGTGCTGATGGTTCAGGTACGACCTTCATTTTCACCAACTACCTGTCGAAAGTTAGCGCAGACTGGAAAGCCAAAGTAGGTAGCGATGCGACTGTTGCATGGCCAGAAGGCGTAGCCGGTAAAGGCAACGCAGGTGTTGCTTCTTACGTACAACGTATCAATGGTTCGATCGGTTATGTTGAATATGCCTACGCAAAGCAATCGAAAATGGCATACACCCAACTGCAAAACCGTGAAGGCGCATTCGTACTGCCAGACGACACAACATTCCAAGCTGCTGCTGCCTATGCCGACTGGGCTAAAGCACCTGCATTTGGTGAAGTGCTGACCAACCAACCAGGTAAAAACAGCTGGCCAATCACCGGTGCGACTTTCGTACTGGTTCAAAAGAAAGCTGAAAAACCAGCTGCGACCAAAGACGTATTCAACTTCTTCGACTATTCATTCAAGAATGGCGGCGCAGTTGCAGCACAGTTGGACTACGTGCCAATGCCAGCTAACGTTGTGAAGCTGATCCAAGCTTCTTGGAAAGCAGACGTTAAAGATACCGCTGGTAAGTCAGTCTGGTAATCCCGATGCTCACGGTAAATATCCGTGAGCATTGAAAAAAATTAAGATCAGAGCTGCATGAGTCGTGTAGCTCTGATTTTTCACGAAAGATTGTGTGTAGCTATCGTTGTGAATTAGACGATAGGCAACAAGCGACTCCTTTGGTTGGTCATGCGATAAATAGCGATGCTAAAGAATAAAGCCATACCCCATGGGTAATTCGATCGATATCGAAGTCCTCTCATTTATGATTTGTTATTCGGATTAGAAAGGCGATTATGATTACTACAGAGATTACATCTGCTGCCAATATCCTACGGGTAGAAAATGGCCGTAACGCTAGATTCCGACTGCTGGTGCTTGGCATTGCATTGTTGGTACTGATCGTACTGGGTGCGATTATCCTCACGCTCGTACAAGGCTCGATGCCTGTACTGCAAAAACTGGGGTTGACCTTCTTCACCAGCAAAGAGTGGAATCCAGTCTCGGATCAATATGGGATCTTGCCAGCCGTATACGGCACTTTGGTCACTTCCTTTATTGCCTTGCTCTTGGCGGTTCCAATCAGTTTTTTCATTGCATTCTTCCTGACTGAACTGTGCCCCTATCGTTTCCGTGCAACGCTGAACGGCGTGATCGAATTGCTGGCGGGTATCCCCAGTATTATTTACGGTATGTGGGGGCTGTTCGTGTTGGCACCGATCCTGGCGGATCACGTCCAGCCGGTGCTTGAGCATTGGTTCTCGCACGTGTGGCTACTCAAAGATATCTTTTCCGGTCCACCGATCGGCATCGGCTTCCTGCCTGCTGCATTGATCTTGGCGATCATGATCATCCCGTTTATCACCGCGGTGATGCGGGAAGTATTCGACGTCGTACCGCAAGCCCTCAAAGAAGGCGGCTATGGTCTGGGTGCAAACCGCTGGGAAGTGACCCGAGATATCGTATTGCCGCACACCAAAGTTGCATTGACCGGCGGCATCATGCTGGGCTTGGGTCGGGCACTGGGTGAGACCATGGCGGTTACCTTTATGATTGGTAACGTCAACGCGATCAGTATCGGTCTGTTTGACTCCGGTAACAGTATCGCCTCAGTGATCGCCAACGAGTTTGCCGAAGCCAAAGACATGCATATGTCCGCACTGCTCGCACTCGGTTTGATCCTGTTCTTCATTGCCTTCCTC
>JASLJP010000211.1 GCA_030152425.1 Aquirhabdus sp. | reverse complement strand
TGACTTGCTTGGGGTGACGATTTCAAACTTGTCACCGGCTTCACGTACCGCCAGGTATGCTTCGTTTTCCCATGCCAGCAGCACGTCACCTTGGCCACGTTCTACGAACGTGGTGGTCGAACCACGGGCGCCAGAGTCCAGAACTTTGGTGTGTGCATAGATCTGTTGGACGAATGCTTTTGCTTTGGTGTCATTGCCGCCTGGCAGTTGTTTAGCAAAGCCCCATGCTGCGAGGTAGTTCCAGCGTGCGCCGCCCGACGTTTTAGGGTTTGGCGTGATGATTTCTACGCCCGGCTTGACCAGATCTGACCAGTCTTTGATGGCTTTCGGGTTGCCTTTACGCACCAGAAACACGATGGTCGAGGTGTAAGGGGTTGAGTTGTCTGGCAGACGTGCTTGCCAGTTTTTAGGCAGCAGGTCGGTTTTTTCGGCGATCGCGTCGATGTCACCAGCCAGTGCCAAGGTCACGACGTCAGCACCCAGACCATCAATGACTGCACGGGCTTGTGCGCCTGAACCGGCATGAGATTGTTTAACGGTAATCTTTTGTTGGGTTTTGCTTTCCCAGTATTTGGCAAAGGATTCGTTATAGGCAGTGTATAATTCGCGTGTAGGGTCGTAAGACACATTGAGCAGTTCATTAGAATCGGCGTGTGCAGCGAAACCTGCAGTGAGCAAGCTGATCGCGAGTAGTGTTTGACGCAATGACATAACCTAAACCCCTAAGTGCAAGAAAAAAATGATGAGGAAAACTGTGAACGTGACGCCATGGTAATAACTTCCTTATCCCATGAGAACGAATTAAAAATAGTATTGATATACGAAAAAGTGATTTAGAAAAAGACCACAATCCCGCGGCGACCTGTCCATTCATCGTTACATGCACCGAATTCACTGAAATAAATCCACAGTCATTGGCACAGCTGTTTTATAATGCGCGGCTGCATTTTTGCCCGCTTTTCGAGTTGGGTAAGGTGCTACAGATTTTTATGATTAATCAGTCGATTAGCGTATTTTTATTTTGCAATGCCCTTTAGCCATGCGGTGTGATGCCGTAGAGCCAGCCCGAGACACGAGTGATGAGACGTAACCAACGTGAAAAACTGCGCGAGCAGCCAGCCTTAACCTTCCATATCGAAAAACTGTCGCACGAAGGTCGCGGGGTCACCCACTATGGTTCGGAGTCACGTGCCGACAGCGAGGCAACCGGTCATATCAAGCATCCGATCGAAAAGCTCGGCAAAAAAGTCTTTGTCGCGTTTGCGCTGCCGGGCGAGACGGTCGTGGCCAAGGTGCATGAAAGCCATAAAAAATACGAAGAAGCCGATGTGATCGAAGTCGTGGCCGATGCGTCGCCGGATCGGGTCGAGCCGCCATGCCCGCACTTTACGGTCTGCGGCGGTTGTAGCCTGCAGCATTGGTCGACCGATGCCCAGATCGCCTTTAAGCAAACCGTGCTCAACGATCACTTCCAGCATTTTGGTGGACTGCAGCCGAAAGAATGGCTGCCTGCACTGCGTAGCACCCGTACCGACTACCGCCGCAAGGCACGTCTGGGCGCCAAATACGTCATCAAGAAAGAAGCCATGCTGGTGGGTTTCCGCGAGCGTAAGAGCAGTTTTCTGGCCGAGTTGAACGAATGCAAAGTGCTGGATATCCAAGTCGGTGGTCAGATCGAAGCGCTCAAAGCCGTCCTCAGCAGTCTGGATGCGCGGGAGCAGATCCCGCAGCTCGAAATCGCCGTCGGTGATGAGCACGAAGATGGCGCGGTGGCCATGATCGTCCGTCATTTGGCACCACTTCATCAAAGTGACACAGAAAAGCTGCTTAATTACGCCCGCAGTCTGGGCTGGCAGCTTTATTTGCAGCCGGGCAACTACGATACCGTTCATCGGATTGACAAGCCTGACGCACCGATGCGTCTGCACTACGAGCTGCCTGATTTCGATATCAAATTTGCCTTCTCGCCGTTGGACTTTACCCAGGTCAATCGGGATATTAACCGTCAAATGGTGACATTGGCGTGCGATTTGCTAGAGCTTAAAGCCGGCGAGCGTGTGCTGGATCTGTTTTGCGGTTTGGGCAATTTTTCCCTGCCGCTGGCGCGCCGTGTTGGTGCGACAGGTCAGGTGGTGGCGGTGGAAGGTAGTGCCGAGATGGTGCAGCGTGGCTACGAAAACGCGGCACTCAATGGTCTGGAAAATGTGCAGTTTTACGCGCAAGATCTGACCAAGGATTTCTCGCACCAGCCATGGGCAGCACAGGGGTTTGATGCCCTGCTGATCGATCCACCGCGTACCGGGGCAGAGGAAGTGATGCATTATCTGTCAAGATTCAATGCGTCGCGGATTGTTTATGTCTCGTGTAATCCTGCGACGCTCGCGCGTGATGCAGGTATACTTGCAGCGGCAGGCTATGTGATGCAGCGGGCAGGGGTGATGGATATGTTTACCCACACCAGCCACGTCGAGTCGATAGCGTTGTTTGTGAAAAAGTAAGTGTAAAGATGTCGTTTGCTTTTTGCCGCGGCGGTGTTACGGTGCGGCGGCAAAAGAGCGTCGTCGACTGTACAGCTCGATAGTAGTGCTCGAATGTACGTGTATCATGCTAGGGATTAGCACTGTTTTCGGGGTGACTGTGCCGTGCACACGCAGGGTTTGGTCGCTACGATGACTTAAAAATAGAATTAGGAAGTCATGAAAAAGTCGCGCGTTGAGGCAAGAGGTTGATATGGTCAGAATACGCGAAGAGTTACCGCGCCGTTTAGATGAAGCAAGTCAGGCACTCGTCACTGGAGGAAACTCCGTATTAGACGGCGAAGCCGATGTCGATCTCGAAAGCTGGCTTGCGCGCTTGTCGAAAAAACTCAATAAATCCGCGATTAAACAGCTACGCCTCGCCGCCGAGCTGGTGGCATTGCGTGCGCGCGACGCCGATACGACCCGCTTTGAGCAGCGCTCCAATGCCTATCTGGCCGGTGTCGGGATGGCCGACATCCTCACCCATCTGCGCGTCGACGAAGAAACCTTGGTCGCGGCTGTGCTGTTTCGCGGGGTGCGGGAAAAACTGATCAGCCTCGATGAAGTCGCGACCACCTTTGGCGCGGGCATCCATGACCTGATCAAAAGCACCCTCGCCATGGGGGGCTTGTCCGAGCTGATCGAGCGCAACCGTCGCCTCGAAGATCATTTTGACAACAACCAGCGCGAGCACCTGTCCGGCATCTACAAGATGCTGATCTCGGTGACCGAAGACGTGCGCGTGGTGTTGATCAAGCTGGCCGAGCGGACCTTTGCCGTGCGTGAACTGGCCAATGCCTCGCGCGAACGTCAAGAGCGCGTGGCGCGCGAAATCCTCACCATCT
>JASLJP010000177.1 GCA_030152425.1 Aquirhabdus sp. | reverse complement strand
GCGTCTTATACGCGGGATTTGATGCTGTTGCGTTTGCGCCCCAAAATCATGTCTTGGATACTTTTGCGCATATAGCGCAGAAATACACCGAGGGGTGACAGTTTGGGATTCGGTACTTTGCCCATGGCGATGGTTTTAAACTGTGCGGCATACCAGACCACTTCCATAATTGCCAATTTGTCGATTGGCGCAATACCGGTCTTGATAGGCTTTGTCGCATACTTCACATCGCGCCCGGCCAGCAGATTGTCCGCCACATCGGTCTCTACGGCCAGAGGGCGGGCGATGCCGATCAAATCACAGGCGCCACTGGCCAAGGCCGCATCCATCCCCGCCCGGGTACGAAAGCCACCGGTGACCATGAGGACGGTTTTGACCTGACTGCGGACTTTTTCTGCAAACTCTAAAAAATAGGCCTCGCGCAGGACGGTACTTGCTTTCTTCGCCGCTGGTTTGATTTTTTTAGTACCAGTCATGACAGGCGCTTCATAGGTCCCCCCCGAAATCTCGATAAAATCGATGCCCAGCGCATCAAGCGCCTTAAACACCGCGATCGAGTCTTCCTCACTAAATCCGCCTTTTTGAAAATCTGCCGAGTTAAGTTTGACCCCCACGATAAAGTCTGGACGCGTTTGCTTGCGGATCTCTTTATAGCTTTCAATCAAAAAGCGCATGCGGTTTTCTAAACTGCCGCCCCACTGATCGGTACGATGATTGTGCTTGGGCGATAAAAACTGACTGAGCAGATAGCCATGGGCGCCATGCATCTGCACACCATCAAAACCGGCCTTGTCGCAAATACGTGCCGACTCGCCAAATCGACGAATCAAATCACGGATCTCGCTGTCCTGCAGTGCACGTGGCACACCGAACAGAGCCGCCATCTGCGGGCCAAAACCGATGGCCGACGGTGCCACGGTCTCCTGATTCAAGCCTTTAGGACATTGCTTGCCCGGATGGGACAGTTGAACCAACTGAACAACATTGTGCTTTTTGCCCACTGCCGCCCAGTCTTGTAAATGTTTCAAGTCGCTTTCGTCTTCCACCACCACTACGCCGGGCTCGTTTTTGGCGCGGCGGTCGATCATGACGTTGCCGGTAATCACCGCGCCGAGGCCACCCGCTCCCCACGTATCATAAAGCTTGATCAGTGCATCGGTGACTTTGCCCGGCTCGGTCGCTAAAGCTTCACTCATGGCGCCTTTGATGATTCGGTTTTTAAAGACTTGATGATTGACCTTGAGCGGCTGGCTGATACTGACTGACATGGTGACTCCGACGAATGTGGGAAATTAACAGCACGATAGAGACGCAATTGCACTGTTTTTGGATACGATGATTCTACGCCGAATTGCCACTTTGACAATAGTCAATGTCAAAACCTTTTAGCACTTGTCCGGAAGCAAGATTTTTTTTGTGCCGTACGTTTAGGCTTAACCTTTTTTAATTTCAAAGCGATAGATGGTTTTTGCATGCAATACATCATCGTTGATATCGACTTGACTGATCAGTTCATGGCCCAAATGAAGGCAGAATTTCGGGATATCACGCGTGCTGGAGGGGTCGGTAGACTCGACCAAGAGCATCTCGCCTGCCGCAATCTTACGGATGGCTCGATGCAACAGCATGACCGGTTCAGGGCAAATCAGGCCTTTGGTATCTAAAAAATGCGGGGCAGACATGGATCAATCGTTCTCACTACAGGCAATGTTTAGGGGCATCAGCCCCCAGCGCGATGATATCAGACCTATAAAGCAGGTCATGATCTACGTGCAGTTTAAAAAAAAGCAAATGAATTGAATAAAGTCGGACAATATCGACAGGATTCATGCATCAATCCGCTAGCATAGGCTATTATGCAGGCTGTTTTTATATTTTAAAGGTTAAGTATGAGTGGGGAATCTGGAACGGCGTGGACGATGCGCGGCCTGAAACGCTGGCTGTCGGCTACGCCGGAAACACGTGATGATTTGGTACAATTATTACAGGACTCTAAACGGTTTTTAGAGCCGGATACGGTGGATATGTTGACAGGCGTGTTGGGATTGCCCAAAACCCCTGTCCGCGAAATCATGACGCCGCGCCCCTCCGTGGTGGGCTTGTTTGAAGACGATCAATTGATGAACATTTTACCCGTATTGATCGAATCAGCCCATTCACGCTTTCCCGTTTTCTCCCACGATGACCGTGATACGGTAGTCGGGGTACTGCTGGCCAAAGACCTGCTGCGGTTTATCAATATGCCCAGCACCCAGTTTGATCTGCACAAACTGTTGCGCCAACCGGTGTTTGTTCCGGAAACCGCACGCTCTGATCAGCTACTCGGAATGCTTAAACATACCCAAACGCATATGGCGATCGTGGTGGATGAATACGGTGCGACTGCCGGCTTGATCACGCTCGAAGACTTGCTCGAAGAGATCGTCGGCGAAATCGAAGATGAACACGACGAGATCGATCCCCTCGCCGACTGCATCATTCCTGATCCGGACTTTGATCAGGCATGGTTAGTGCAAGCGTTAACCCCGATTGAGCATTTCAATGACGAACTGCATGCCGAACTGGTCGGTGATGGTGTAGACACCATCGGCGGTCTACTGCTGGCAAAGACCGGATTGGTCAGCGAGCTGCATGAGCAGACGGTTGAGGTCGATGACTGGCTGTTTACCGTGCTGGCGGCAGATCAACGGAGCTTGACCTTGCTGCGTGCACGGCGCGTCAGCCCTGAGCTGGCGGTATAGCGCGCTTTGGGGCGACAAGCACGCCCCGCTATTCCAATTTTATAACCTTTATCGATTAGGCAGGTGCAAATCACGTGGGCATGAAAAAAACCGGTGGTGCGACAGCAAACTATTCCCCAAGTCGAGTCAGCAGTAGTAAGGCGACATGGTCGATTGCCCATCTGCCCCTCGGATTTGCCAGCCTCTTTGCGCTGATTGCAGGCGCGCTGTTCCCACTTGCCCTCGCCCCCTATGATTGCTGGCCGCTGGCTTTTGTTTCACCGGCACTGCTGTATTGGCTCCTGCATCAGCGCTCACCGCTGCAGGCCTTTTTGGTCGGCTGGGCCTACGGCTTTGGACTGTGGACAGTCGGTGGGTTTTGGCTGTACACCTCGATCCACCAATATGGCGACACCAATGTTGTGCTGTCGTTGCTGATGATCGGCTTTGTCGGGCTCAGCATGGGACTGTTTAATGCCTGTGGGGCGTGGTTCTATCGTCGCCTGTTGCCCGAGTCGCCGTTGACCTTTGCACCGGTTTGGATCTTGATCGAATGGATCAAAACTTGGTTGTTTACCGGCTTTCCGTGGCTATTTGTCGGCTATGCCTTGGTCACCCATGGGCTAGATGGCTATGCGCCGGTTGCGGGGATCTTTGCCGTATCAGGTGCAGTGGTCTTGATTGGTTGTGCGCTGGTTGAAATCCTGCGTCGCCGCTTGTTTTGGGCGCTGCCCGTCGTGATCCTCATCGCGGCTGGCATCGGTCTGGATCAGGTGCGCTGGACGACGCCGAAAGACGCCGAACCACTGTCCGTCTCACTGATCCAAGGCAATATCCCACAAGACCTGAAATGGCTGACTGAATACCAAGAAAAAACGCTCAAGATCTATAGCGATCTGAGCCAAAAGGAATGGGGACGTGATTTGGTGGTCTGGCCGGAAGCCTCGATCCCCATGTTTCAGGTTGATGTGATCGAATTTATGGCGGGGATCGATAAAACGGCCAAGGATCATCGCAGCGTCTGGGTGACCGGTATCCCCTTCCTCGATCTCAGCCATCGTGACGGCGTGACCGATCCACCGTACTACAATGCAATCCAAGCTGCTGGCTATGACGGCTTTGGTCTCTATCGCAAACAGCGTCTGGTGCCCTTTGGTGAGTACATTCCCTTTGCTGGCGCATTGCATTGGGTGTTGCCAGCGATCAGCCGCAGTGAAGAAATGGCCGGCTTTAGCGCAGGGCCTGCGACCCAAGCCCCGCTCAATGTCAAAGATCATGCGCTAGCGGCAGCGATCTGCTATGAAGTGGCCTACCCGAATCTGACCCGTAAAAACGCACAGGGCAGTGACTTTTTGGTCACCATTTCCAATGATGCGTGGTTTGGTAAATCAGATGGCCCGCACCAACACCTGCAAATGGTGCAAATGCGCGCCAAGGAAACGGGGCGCTGGTTTATTCGTGCCACCAATACCGGCATCACCGCGTTTATCAACGATCAAGGTGTGATCGTCAAGCAAGCGCCGCAGTTCGAAACCACGGTACTGCGTGGCAATCTGCCAGCCATGACCGGCGAAACGCCGTATATGCGTTGGGGCGATCTGCCCATCCTGCTGCTCAGCGGCCTGTTGATGCTGCTCGGCCTGATCATCAAAGCGCGCTATCAACGCCGCTAAGGCACTAGGCGTCTATACCGCTCGTGCGACGACAGGCCATCAGTGCCTGCTCGTAGCCAGCCCAATCGGCATCAGGAACAGTAATGATTTCTAGTCTGTTATCCTGATGTCCGCCGTGGCTGGTAAAGCTAATCTGTCCCGGAATGAGATTCAGCGCCAGCCACTCGGTGCCGCCATGCTGCGCTGCCACATGAATCACGCCCTTGATCCGCTGCCAGCCTTGCAGCGAGAGCAGCCACATCAACAATGCATCCCGATCAAAGATCCAGTCGGCAGGTAAACGCCAGCCCCCCACCGACTGCGCCAACGCATGTTCTACATAATGAAAAGGCACGCGCTGCACCATGCCCTCATCAGCCGGATCAACAGCAATCGCCGCCGACCGATTTGTTACATGCAACAAAGATCTGCGGACTTGCCGCTGCACACGGCGTGGCTGATCGATCTCAGGCAGACTCAGCCCCCTGCCCGTCGCAGGGTGATAGACCTCTGGGGCGATGGCATGAATCTGACCGAGATGCGCGATGACCTGCGTGAGCTGCGCGTCATCTGCTGGCGTCATCTGCGCCTGATGGGAGACCACGACGATGTCGGCCAGTGCCAGTTGCGCTTGATAGGTCTCATGCGTCGTCAGGCGACTTTCCAGCACGCGCGTGCCGTCCAGCACGCAGACCACCGCACGTAAATCCAAGGCGCGCGCCCAATGCGGTTCAGTCAATTGCTCGATCAATTGCAGCGGATGACCCAAGCCGGTCGGCTCAATAAACAATCGTGTCGGCTTGGTTTTCGTTAAGAGTCGCGCCAAACCAACCTGCATCGGCAATTGACTGGTACAGCATAGGCAGCCCCCCACTACCTCATGGATGGCGATCCCGGCATCGGCCTCCAGCAGCACGCCATCCAGCCCGATCTGGCCAAACTCATTGACCAGTACCGCCCAGGTCTCGCCGACTGGCTTCTGTGCCAGTATGCTTTTGAGCAGGGTGGTCTTGCCTGCTCCCAAGAAGCCCGTGATGACATGGGTAGGCACGCGATCAGCGATGAGAGGGTGCAGTGTGGATTCAGTCGTCATAGATATCGCCCAGTGCGTTGATTGCGTTATTGTAAGCATTTTATCGCATGGATTCACTTTAACTCTGTAGCCAACCTAATAAGTGAAAGTACTTAATCCCGGTTTAAGATGGTTGGCGATATGCCTAAAATGAGGGCATATCGACCATATCCGCCGAGGGACTCCACCATGAGCTACATCGTCCATAAAAGCGAAAATCGTGGCTATGCCGATCACGGCTGGCTACAAGCTCGCCATAGTTTCTCCTTTGCCAGCTGGCAGGATCCGCGCTTTATGGGCGTATCTGCCCTGCGCGTGATCAACGAAGACCGTGTCGCGGCGCGCCGCGGTTTTGGCATGCACTCGCATGACAATATGGAAATCCTCACCTGTGTGCTGTCGGGCAAACTGACCCATAAGGACAGCATGGGCAATATCGGCCATATCAGCGCTGGCGACTGGCAATTGATGAGTGCTGGCACTGGCGTGACCCATAGCGAGATGAATGAGGGCGATGTACCCGTCCATCTGCTCCAGATCTGGCTATTCCCCAATATCCAGAACCCCGCGCCCAGCTACCAAGAGCTCAGCCTCAAGGTACAGGATGTGCCAAACCAATGGCATCTGATCGTCGCGCCAGTCGACCAGCAGCCGGCTGACTTTAAAGGCATGGTGATCCGTCAGGACGCCCGTATTCTGTCGACCTTTCTGCACGCGGGTCATAGCTTGCCGATGCCTGCCGAGAAGAAGACCAGCTATCTGCATGTGGTCAGTGGCGCCGTGCGCATCGAAAACGACAAAGACCACAAGATCTTGGCCGATGGCGATGCGGTATTCTTTAACAGCACCGACCCCACCAGCACCGTGATCGCGGATCGTGATGCGCAGTTGATCTGGTTCGATTTGCCGTAGACCGTGTACTTCCGCTTACGACGCATGAAAAAAGCCTAAACGTTTTACAACGTTTAGGCTTTTTATTGTCTGGAGGCGCTTACTGCTTTAAGTAGATATCTTCGGCATCATCGGCACCGCCCTCTTTCCCATCAGAGCCGAAAGAGTAAAGGTCGTAGGGCTTGCCATTGCTGCCGGGTGAGATGTATTGCAGATCATTGTCCCAGCCATCCTTCGGCAGACCGCCTTTGATATAACCGCCATTTGGCCACGACTTGGCATTGGCTGGTTTGTGGATGAGTGCATCCAACCCTTCTTGGGTGGTTGGGTAACGCGCATTATCCAGTTTAAACAGATCCAACGTACTCGCTGTGGTGGACAACGTCGACTTGGTTGTTCCGATACGTGCCTTGTCGCCTTGGCCGATGACATTGGGCACGATCAAGGCGGCAAGGATGCCCAAGATCACGATGACCACCATGACTTCGATCAGGGTAAAGCCGTTTTGACGCAGTGCGGTAGCAGATGGTCTTGCTGTGTTTTTAAATTCCATGTTGAGATTAAACCTTTATTCAGCGATTAAGATAACGCGTTAAATTCAAACATATCTGGACTTATTTCACCAGATTGTTCATGTTCACGATTGGCAACATCACTGCCATGACGATCATCAGCACGATGCCCGCCATAAAGATGAGCATCAGGGGCTCTAGCAGCGACAGTAACGTGGCGATCAGGGTGCTGACCTCTCGGTCCTGCATGGTGGCGGCGCGCGCCAGCATGTTTTCCATCTCGCCAGAGGTTTCTCCACTTCGGATCATTTGCACCATCATCGGTGGAAAATAACCGGAGCGCTCCAACTGAGTCGCCAGCGCGCCACCCTCAGTGACTTTTTCAGCCGCCAGCAAAATCGCATCGCGGATATGCCAGTTACTGGCAACGGCGGCGCCGATATGCAGCCCTTCGACCAACGGCACGCCCGACTGGGACAGGATCGACAGCGTACTGGCAAAGCGTGCTGAGTTGATGCCCCGGCTGAGCTTGCCCACCAGCGGCATTTTCAACACAAAGCCATCTAAGGCATAGCGTCCGGCATCGGTGCGGATAAACCGTCTAAACAAAAATGCACCCACGACCGCGGCTAATAGCATAAACGGCCATGCCACCCGCACAAAGCCACTGGCACCCATCAGCATCCGCGTCAGTAAAGGCAGGGCTTGGTCGGAGTGCTCAAAAACCTTCACAATTTGTGGCACCACAAAGGTCATCAATCCCATGACGATGGCAAACGACATGATCATCAGCAGGACGGGATAGATCAATGCGCCTTGGATTTTCTTTTGCATCGCAAAGCGGTTTTCAGTGTAGTCGGCCAATTGATTGAGTATCAGATCGAGATGGCCGGACTTTTCGCCCGCCGCGATGGTCGCGATATACAGGGGGGGGAAATTACCCGACAGCCGTAACGACTGAGCAAGCGAATGACCCTCCATCACCTTGGAGCGTACCGACAGAATCAGGCTTTGCACATGCGGTTTATCGCCTTGACGTGCGACCGCACGCAGGGTTTCTTCCAGCGGGATACCGGCTGCGATCAGGACGGAGAGTTGTCGGGTTAGCAGGGCAAGGTCATAGGCATTGAGGCCGCGTTGAAACCATTTTTTGCCCATACCAGCGGTTTGGGTTTCTTCGACGGGTTCAACTTGGATGGGCATCCAGGTCTTGTCCCGCAGTTGCTGGCGGATCTGGCGCGCCGAGTCGCCTTCGAGCACGCCCTTGTGCTGTTTGCCTGCGCTGTCAAAGGCAGTGTATTGATATGCAGGCATTCCGTTGACCCAATAAAAATTAATGATTTTGATGTGACGAATTATCAGCGCTTTGGAGGCCGATGTGAAGCCTGTATTTATAGCAACACTGTCATGCGGCTGACATTGTAGCGCAGCCAGATGACAGCGTATGCATCCGAAACGCTGCTTATGCGGATATCGACAACTGGCGGACCAGCATGCCTAACCGCAGGCCTTGGGCGATACACAGTGCCTTCTCATCCGCCGTCATAGGGTGATCGTGGGCGGTACCACTCACTTGCGAGGCACCATATGGCGTCCCCCCGCGTGTGGTGCGCGACAACGCGACTTCAGAATAGGGCAATCCCATCAACAGCATGCCGTGATGCAGCAACGGGATCATCATCGTGATCAGCGTCGTCTCTTGTCCGCCGTGCATCGATCCTGACGTGGTAAAAACGCATGCCGGCTTGCCCTGCAGTGCACCGGAAAGCCACTGGGTCGCGGTCTGATCCCAGTAAAATTTCATCGGAGCGGCCATATTGCCAAAACGTGTCGGGCTACCCAGCGCAAGGCCAGCACAGTCTTGCAAGTCTTCTAGACTGGCATACAGCTCGCCCTCAAGCGGTATGCTGGGGGTGATGGCCGTGGTGGTCGCCGGGTTCTCGGGCACGGTGCGGATCCGCGCTTTGACACCGGCTTGCTCGATACCCGCCGCGATGGCACGCGCCATTAATCGGGTAGTGCCATATTTGCTGTAATACAGCACCAGGATATAGGGTTCACTCATACACAACACTGCACTGACAAAAGAGAATACGGGGATTAGCCATGGGCAGAATAGGATTAACACCACCCAGAAACATAGCATAACCCAGTCACGCGTTTTTTGTATTATGATGAGAGCAAATGTCGACCACGATTCGATTTTATCGCCGCATCGGGGCACGCGCAGCTATCCTGAAAATGCCGCGTCTATACCGATATGGCCACCTATATGGAAGGGACTATATATACCTATGTATACCTATCTCGAAAAACTGCCGTTTTACCGGAGTTCGTGGTTTCAGTTTATCGTCTTTGTTGTTACCCGTTTTGAGCGGGATCATTGCCGAGATCGGGCGGCGGCGCTGACCTATACCACCATGCTGTCCATCATCCCGATGCTGACGGTATTCTTGGTGGTGCTCTCCTCTGTGCCGGCACTGGCTCCGGCGCGCGGCCGGATTCAAGACACGCTTTACAGCTACCTGCTGCCCGAATCAAGCTCCACGGTAACAGCCTACCTGAATGATTTTGCTGACAAATCCACCAACTTGACCATCATTGGCATCCTGTTCCTGTTTGTCACCTCGGTCATGATGCTGTCCAGTATCGAAGAGGCCTTTAATAAGATCTGGCATGTCAAAAACCTGCGCGGCGGGGCCATCGGCTTTATGCGCTACTGGATGGTGATTTCACTGGGTCCACTGCTGATGGGCGGTGCCTTTGCGCTGTCGTCGACCATTACCTCGATCGAGCTGCTCAATCGCAATGTCGCGGGATATGCCATCGACTGGTCGGTATGGCTTAAGCTCGCGGCACTGGCGCTGACCCTGTTTGGCTTTACCTTTATGTATTGGATGATCCCCAATCGCAAGGTGCCCTTAAGCCATGCAGCGATTGCAGGGATCAGCGCTGGACTGGTGTTTGAGTGCTTAAAAAGCGTGTTTGGCTTCTTGATGCATAATTTCACCAGCTATCAACTGGTCTACGGGGCGTTTGCTGCACTGCCGGTCTTTTTGTTATGGATTTACCTGTCGTGGAATGTCGTGCTGCTCGGGGTCGAGATCAGCTATGCCCTGACCATGTTTAGACACTCCGATCATCCGCCACGTCATCCGCTCTTGTCGCTGCTCTATATCTTGCATTTGTTTTATGTGCGGCAGAAAGTCGGCGCCGTGGTGACCGAAGCCGAGATGATGTCACTGCTGGGCAAAGGCGAGGTAGAGGACTGGCCGCGCTTTACCCAAATTCTGGCCGAGCAGAATCTGATCCGCAAAACAGATCGCGGCGACTATGTGTTGGTACGCAACCTCGATCAAGTCAGTTTTTGGAGTTTTTATCGCGCGCTGCCCTACCCGTTACCCAACCTGACCGAACTGCAAAACTGCAATATCAATGTCGGTAGCTGTGATCGCTGGAGCATCCATATCCTGCCCTACCTCACTGAGTCGAGCAGCCTACTGGAGCAATATCTGTCGATCCCAATCTCTACACTGCTGCAAGATCCGCCGCCGACGCCGACCAGTGCCAGTACCCAACCGGCCTCGTAACCCAGACAAAAAAAAACGACTCATCGAGTCGTTTTTTTATGTGCACGGTGTCGCGCAGCACATTCAACCCCTTACCAGGTGAAGGGATTCCACCAACGGACTTTGGTACCGAGTTGGACGCCGGTTTTCTCTTCCAGACGACCCGTCGGCACAGGCTTGCCTGCTTGACCGGTAAACGAGGGGAAGTCACCCGTAGTGACCGGTTGGTTGGCGATCTTGACTGGTTTATCCGGATCATCGACAAAACTATAGCCCGGCGTTTTCAAGGTGGTGTAACGAATTTCGCTTAAGGCCGTTTTTTCTGGCACTTGGTAGATCGGGTCGGCGGCCAGCAGTCCGAGCGCTTCATCCGGATGTCCACGGAAGCCCTGTTCGTCATAACGCAGATAATAGGTCTTGCCAGCTTCGACCTGAAAGTCGACGACGGTGCCTTTTTGGAAATAAATCGGACCGAGCGGTCGGCTGATCTTCAGGCGATAGACGCCTGGATTCATTTCCAACCAGTAGTAGTGGTTGTCCAGCAGGCTGGGCAAACGCAGGTCATTTAGAAAAATACTGTTGGCGATAATTTCCTGCTCGTTCCAACGGCTGTGGGGACGATACAGATAAACAAGGGCAAATTTCTGGTCCAGCACAGGCACAGGCTGGAACAGCTCGCCCTGATTTGGGTTAAAGCGATCCACCGCCCAACTGCCGAGCGAAAAGCCTTTCAGGCGGAAACGATCCGTGAATGCGACGGGTTTAGTGACATCAACTTTAGGGAGTTTTTGGCTTGCAACAATCTTGGGATCTTTTGCGGTGCTGCTCGATTTCCAACTGCCAAACGACGGCATATGGTTCGAAATAGTACTGCATCCAGATAGCATCAGCACGCCAGTCATCGTCGTGACCGTCATGGATGTAATAGACAAATGACGCATAGCTTCCCTCAGCGCTCTAATCTTGTTGTTGATGATCCTAATCCAAACATGTGAACGGCATCACAGCAACGCCTGCATCGTGCATAGCGATGTTGATAGACAATCCTACCACTCATCGTGGTTTAGACAAACCCTTATCATCGGAAATACTTCATTAATATCACAAAGCATACCCGCGTAGCTGACTTTAGAGTCAGCTACGGGTTTGACTCAGTCATAAAAAAACCGATCAAGATCGGTTTTTTTATGAGACTGGTCATGCACTTGGGGTAAATGCATAACCCTCGGAATTAACGTTGGCCAGCAGGTACGGATGCTGGTGGGTTAATACTGATTTCAACGCGGCGATTTTGACTACGGCCTTGTTCGCTGGTGTTATCCGCAACCGGATCATTCTCGCCATAACCGACTGCTTGAACACGATTTGCCGATACGCCCTGACGGATCAGGTAGTTCGCAACGGTATTGGCACGGTCTTGTGACAGTTGCTGGTTATACGCTGCATTACCTACGTTATCGGTATAGCCACGTACGGTGATGGTTTGCTGATTGTAGGTGCTCAGGGTCTGCGCCAATTGAGTCAGGGTGCCCGCAAACGATGGGTTGATATCGGAACGTGCAGTGGCGAATGTGATCGCACCTGGCATAATCAGGTCAACCGCGCCAGTGTTTTCATTACGTTCGACTTCTACGCCGGTACCTGCCATCTGGTCACGCAGTTTCTTTTCCTGTACGTCCATATAGGCACCGACACCGCCGCCCAGGAGGCCTGCAATCGCCGCGCCTTGCAGTGCACGTTTACCACGATTTTTGCCTTTACCCGTCGCAGCACCGATCGCGGCACCAGTCAGTGCACCCAGACCACCATAGGTGGCCGCTTTGCTGACTTGGCGTTCACCGGTATATGGGTTTGTGGTACAGCCTGACAGCGCCAGGCCTGCAACCATGGTTGTCACGATTAACGTACGCATAAAATTCTCCTGATAACTCAATGTTTTTTGATAATGCCGTTGAATCATAACACTCTAATTCTAGACATCATATTTTAATAACAAAGCAACATGCAGCGCTGATAAGGTGGTTACAAAAAGCAAACACCGCGCGCAGATCGCCCTCATTGTTGTGTGAATTAGCGCCCAATCTTCGAGAACAGACCCTTGTGATCTTTGCGCCTAGTCGCAAGGTAAAGCCACTGTAAGCAGTTTGCACTGTAATTAAAAGCATGAATAAATTGGAAATATGTAATCGGCATGTAGTCGGCGATCGGATTGGTCATTGCCGAAGGCGTTCGACATCAATATGATATGACCATGTTTGACCGAGCGACCTTTTTTGGAGCAAAGCATGGCAAGTATCACTCGACTCTCCGCACCCAAAACGCTATCGGAACGTGTACGAGGGCTGACACTGAGCACTGCGATTACCGCGAATACCTTTATCTGGGGTCCCCCCGTAATGGTCGTTGGTTTGGCCCAAGCCCTGACGCCGAGAAACATCTCCGGCGTCTCCCTGAGTCGACTCGCGGTCAAACTGGCCAACAAATGGATCGGATTTAATGGCTGGCTGATCGACCATGCTCTCCCCCCCATCGAGTGGCAGTTGACCATGCCCACCGACCTCAGTCTCGAAAAACAGTATCTCCTGATCTGCAATCACCAAAGCTGGGTGGATACCACCGTCATGCAGTACATTGGCCTACCCCGTATGCCACTGACCCGCTTCTTCACCAAGTGGGAGCTTATTTTCATCCCTTTTTTAGGTTTGGCGTTTAAGATCCTCGGCTTCCCGATGATGAAACGTCACAGCAAAGGGGCCATCGCCAAAAATCCTGCGCTCAAAGGTCAGGATTTCAACGAAGCGCGTCGCGCCTGTGGGGGACTGTTGGGTCAGCCCTTTACTTTGTTGAACTATTTGGAAGGCACACGCTTTACCCCTAAAAAGCACGCCGCGCAGAAATCACCCTACCCCAACTTGCTGCGCCCCAAAGCCGGTGGGCTGGGACTGGCGATGCAGATCCTCGGCTCTCAAGTCGACGGCTTGCTCGACATGACCATCGTCTATCCCGATGGCATTCCTGAATATGGTGATTTCTGGATGGGTCGCGTGCGCCGTATCGGCGTGGACATGCGCCATATCACCATTCCAGAATGGGTACTGGCGGGTGACTATGAGTCGGACTCGGCCTATCGTGCTCAATTCCACACGTGGGTGAGTACCCTGTGGGCGAATAAACAAGCGCTGATTGAGCAAATGCAGGATCGTTTTACCAATGGCAATGATGCGCTGACCCCCAGCACGTTGCGACTCCCGGCAACCGCCAAGGAATAAGCACTGTGAGGTGCTGGGTCGATGTAGCTGCCCCAGTCACCATCCCATATAAGGATGTGCGCCATGACCCCAGATACCGCCTTATCCGCACCGCGACCGCCAGAGCCCCCCAAGGATCCTGCGCTGCTTCCCCTCTCCGGTAAAAAGCCCAGCCGCTGGAGTTTGGCTTATGACATGATCATGGTCGCCAGCATCCTGATCAATCTGCTGTTTCTGGCCTTGGAATATATCCTCGGTGCAGGCTATGTATGGGTGCATGATCTGATGCAGTGGCTGCATGTGTCTGCACCGGCTCAAGAGTCACTGCGCAGCAATATCAGCCATGCCAATACATTTTTTACTATCTTTCTGATCATTGAACTGCTGATCCGCTGGGCGGTTGCCATCGTGCAACGCCGCTATTATCGCTGGTTCTTTTTTCCGTTTGTCCATTGGTATGAAGTGCTGGGCTGTTTTGCCATTCTGCGCCCGCTGCGGCTGCTGCGCGTACTGGTCATCGCCTACCGGCTATATTTACTTGGCTACCCGATTCTGCCGCGCAGCTGGATCAAACAGGGCAAGTTCTACTATGAACTGGTCTTGGAAGAGCTGTCAGATCGCATCGTCTTGCATGTGCTGGGCAGTGTGACCGCCGAGCTGAACAACAATCAAACCCACTATGTGCTGATCGAAAAGATCATCGAACGACATCGCGCGCACATCAGTCGTGCCATCGTCGAGGTGCTGGAGGCCAGTATCCCGAGTGCGCTCAAGCAGCATGAACAGGAGATCGGTCGCTATGTCGCCAATGCCGTAGAGCGTTCGCTGCAGAATACGCCGGAGCTGCAACAGATCTTGCATCTGATGCCCGTCGTCGGCGGCCTCCTGTCGCAGCGACTGGAAGCAATCGGTGCGCGCATCGGCGAAAACCTCACCCAAGAGCTGATAAGCCCCCTGACCCAAACGCCCAACCCGCTCTACAACGAAGTGGCCAGTCATATCGCCCAGCTCCATTTCCCCGCACCGGCCTTGGAGGCCTTGATCGACTCCGTCACACTGGAAGCCATTGAAGTTCTGCGCGAACAAGTGTCGATCCAGCAGTGGAAGATTGAAGCCCGCAAATCTGCTGCGTCTTGACCGCCACGGGTCATCTACACCCGCACCAGGGCGTTTTCAGCCCTGTGCGGCTCATTTTTGCGATCCTGATCACAACACGACGTCTAAACCATGCACAAATCAGCAATAAGCCGCTGATTATCCACAAATAAACAGATAATAATTTTCTCTGATTTTAGGCCGTGTATCTCTAGCACTCTGGCGCAATTTCCACTACGATGTGGGCATTGATGCGGTTAAACAGTTGTTGTTGCATGGGAAGCAATTTGCTCATCCTATCGCCCCAAAGTCGCTAGACCTGCTGTCGTCCATCTTTAGCTCTCCCCTCTATGACCATGCAAAATTTTCTGAGCACAAGGAATCTATACTCATGAGCGATATTCGCCTCAATGGCAAAATGGTCAGCTTTAC
>JASLJP010000149.1 GCA_030152425.1 Aquirhabdus sp. | reverse complement strand
AGATTTTGGCTTCGGCATGGCCGTAGCCATCTTTGGCGGCATCGGTCTGTACCTGATACTGCCACCAGCTGTCATGGGTTTTGCCCTGTGGCACGTCGAGGAATTCCAGTGTCCAGCACAGCGAGCTGGCCGGGGCTAAGGTCTTAAACATGCCCAGCACCGAGGGCGGCCATGCGTCGATCAGCGCAAACAGATGGGCGGTATTCAACGCGCCAAACGCCTCATGCCAGCGCATCCAGCCCGCAAAATCCGGCGTGTCCGATCCGGTGAAGGGAGTTGCGCCACTCGCCCAGCGCATATCGAGCTTCTGCAGAAACTCCGGCATCATGCCCGCGATATACGGCCACGGTTTGATGGCATCGGCAGGTGTAAAGGTCGGCGCAGGGGTGCTACTCACCGTAATACTGGATGTTCGCGCCCCGCCAAAGCTGGCCAGCAGAACCGCCTGCACTTCACCGTTTTGGATCAGACGTGCTTCGGCCTGGGTGACCGATTTACCACTGCGGAAAATCTCGGTCGTGAGTGTCACCTCACCCGGCGCCACTGCACCGATAAACGACACCGTCGCCGAGCGCAGCACGCGATCTTTGCCCGCATCGCCGAGGCTTGCCACCAGACGGCTATACAGCAGGCCGGCGACCAAGCCACCATAGGTGGCGCGGCCTTGCCCCCAGCCTGCGGGGATGGTTAGGGTCTCGCCAGCGGCGGCTTCTTTAAGTAAAAGGTCGAGAGACATGCTTGCGCTCACTGATTCAGGGTTGTACATGACCTTTAGCCTACAGCATCCCGCTGAAAAGTTAAGGGGCAATCATGAACGCCTAGGTCATACGACCGAGTTACGCACGTCGTTTGTATGCCGACTCATGCCGCCCCCCGCGCTTATTCATGCAGCACCTTATACACCACCCGTGCCAGCGCGGCACCAAAGCCGGGGACGGTGGCCAGTTCATTCTCCGACGCCTTGAGCACGCCCTGTATCCCGCCAAAATGGGTGAGCAGGTCACGGCGGCGTTTCGGCCCCAGACCGGGGATCACCTCCAGCACTGAGCCACCGCGTTTCTTATCACGCTTGGCGCGGTGTTTGGTGATGGCAAAGCGGTGCGCTTCATCGCGGATCTGCTGAATCAGGTGCAGTGCCTTGTCGTCGGGTTCGAGCTGAAAGCTGCTGCCATCGACACGGTGCAGGGTTTCCAGCCCCGGTTTACGCCCTTCGCCCTTCGACACGCCGATCATCAGCGGATGCAGGTCGAGTTTTTCCATCACCGCCTTGGCGACATTGAGCTGCCCCTTACCGCCGTCGATCAGCATCAGGTCGGGGATCGGTTGTTTCTTATAGCGCCGCTCCAGCACCTGTGCCATCGCCGCATAGTCATCGCCCCCGGTGATGTCGGTGATCGCATATTGCCTATAGTCACGCTTCCTTGCACCGCCTTGGTCAAACACCACGCAAGATGCAATCGGCGACTCGCCCATGGTATGGCTGATGTCAAAGCATTCAATGCGGTCAACGGGATGCGCCAGCACCTCCTGCAGGATGCGGAAACGCTCTTTCAGCTCGATATGATTGGCCAGTTTGGCTTTCAGCGCGCCATCGGCATTCATGGTGGCGATCTCCAGCCACTCGGCGCGGTTCTCGCGCACGCTGGTTTTGATCACGACTTTTTGTTTGAACTCCAACTGCAGCGCCTCGGTCAGCGCCGCCTTATCCGGCAGGTCGACATTGACGATCAGCTCGGCGGGCAGCTCATCGGCAAACTGAAAGTAAAACGACGCCATAAACTCTGACAGCAGCTCACCGGCGGGGTCATGGGCATCCAGATCGGGAAAGAAACTCTTGCCGCCGAGTACACGCCCACCGCGCACATTCATCACTTGGATACACACCACCCCTGCCTGCTGGGCGATGGCGAGGATGTCGGCCTCGCCCTTGACGGTATGCACCGCCTGCTGGGCTTGAATCTCGCGCAGCATACTCAGTTGATCGCGATACAGCGCCGCCTGTTCAAAGTCATGTTCTTCGGCGGCGGCCTCCATTTGCTTGATCAGTTTTTGATTCAGCTCGGTGGTGTTGCCCTTCATAAAGTCGATGGTATTGGCCACATCGACTGCATAGTCTTCGGGCGTCACCAGACCGACGCACGGTGCACGGCAGCGCTTGATCTGGTATTCGAGACACGGGCGTTTACGCTGGGCGAAATAGGCGTTTTCGCAGGAGCGCACCATAAACATCTTTTCCATCACCACCAGCACTTCACGCGCCGCCGCCGCACTGGGGTAGGGGCCAAAGAATTTGCCTTCCTGATGATTGCGCTTACCGCGGCCTGCGGCCAGTCTCGGATACGGGGTGTCCGCCGAGATAAAGATATACAGATAGGATTTGTCGTCGCGTAACATGATGTTATACGGCGGTTTATTTTCCTTGATCAGGTTTTGTTCCAGCAGCAGGGCTTCGGTCTCGCTGCGCGTGATCAGCGTTTCGATATTGCGGATCCGCGCCACCAGCGCCCGCGTCTTGGGATGCTCGACCGTCTTGGCAAAGTAGGTGGTGACGCGGTTTTTCAGGTTCTTGGCCTTGCCGACATACAGCAGCTCGCCGTCTACCCCCAGCATCTTATACACCCCCGGCAGATTGGGCAGGGTGGCGAGGATGGCGCGGATATGGTCGGCGTACAGGTCATTCATGGTGGATATGGGGTTTCGCCTATGGTGGATGTGATATGGGGATAGCAGCCTATATTGCCATGATCTGGGCGGATAAATGGTGAAAAACAGTTATGAAACTCGGGCAGTGCATCCTGAACGTTTTACGGTACACTTTGTGCAGCAGGTCGGGTTGAACAGCGCATCACCGGATCGAAAATGAAACGCTCATGGACATCGCCTATGAATCATCCCACACACCATAAAGGCTCTAGGTCGCGGCATCTGATGCGGACACGTGAGCACGGCGCGCATGCCGCGGATAAAGTGACCTCCATCGAGCTGTTCTTCGATCTGGTGTTTGTGTTCGCCATTACCCAACTGTCGCATTCGCTCATTGCCCACTTCACGCTGCTGGGTCTCGTCCAGACCGGCGTGCTGCTGGCGGCTGTCTGGTGGGTGTGGATTTTCACCTCGTGGACGACCAATTGGTTCGATCCGGAAAAACGCCCGGTACGCCTGTTGCTCATCGTCATGATGTTTGTCGGCCTGCTCATGTCCAGTGCCATCCCGCATGCGTTTGAAGGCTCGGGCTGGGTGTTTGCCACCAGTTTTGTGCTGCTTCAGGTCGGTCGCAGTTGCTTTGCCATATGGGCGCTACGCCATGAGCAAAATCAGGCACTGACCGATAATTTTAAACGCATCGTGGCCTGGTTTCTGCTGTCCGGCGCCTTTTGGCTTGGCGGCGCGTTTGCAGAAGGCACGACGCGGCTGCTGCTGTGGTTGGTGGCACTGGTCATTGAGTATCTGGGCCCGTCGTTTCGCTTCTGGGTACCCGGCTGGGGTGCCTCGCAGGTCGCAGACTGGAATATCACCGGTGGCCATATCGCCGAGCGCTGTTCATTGTTTATCATCATTGCATTGGGCGAGTCGATCTTGGTCACCGGCTCGACCTTTAGCCATCTGGCGTGGACTGCACCGACCTTGGCGGCATTTGTCGCCTCGTTCATCGGCAGTCTGGCCATGTGGTGGATCTATTTTGACAGTGGCGCCGAGCGTGGCAGTGACACCATCGCCGCCTCAAACGATCCGGGTCGTCTGGGACGTTCGGTCTATACTTATCTGCATGTGCTGCTGGTGGCCGGGATCGTCATCGCCGCCGTGGCGGACGAGATCGTGCTTGAGCATCCGCTGGCCGGAGTTGAAGACCATGCCCTGTTTGCCATCGTCGGCGGCTGTGGGCTGTATATCCTCGGCAATCTGTTGTTTAAATGGGTGATCGCCGGACGCGCGCCGCTCTCGCATATGATGGGTCTGGTGGCGCTGGCCGCGACGCTGTTGTTTGCCAGCAGTTTAAATGCACTGGCGCTGTATAGCGTCACGACCGCCATTTTGGTGCTGGTTGCGGTCTGGGAGTCGATCTCGCTGCGCAGCCCAGCGATCAAAACCGCGTAGTACCTCGCTGTTCACGTTGAGTAAGTATGCCTATGCCCCTGTCTATCGCCGTATCTCCCAGCCTGAGCCCGCAATCCGGCGTGCTGCAGTCGGGGAGCACTCATGCCCAGTTTTTAGTCCTGCGTCTGGGCACGCTCTCGGTGGCCGAGCTAAAGGCGCAGCTACGTGGACTGGACGCCGCGTGCCTGCGGGTTAGCCTGCAGTATCCGGATGCCGCTCTGGCGCTGGTCGTGGGCTTTGGCCTCAGCCTCTGGCGTCTGCTGCGTCAGGATGTGCCGACCGGCTGGCATGAGCTTGCACCGATCAGCGTCAAGGCCAGTGCCGGCGAGACGCTGACCATGCCCGTGACTGGCGGCGATCTGCTGATTCATGTCCATGCCCAGCGCGCCGATCTGTGTTTTCTGGTGCTGCAGATGTTCCTCACCGGCATCACCGATCAGGTGCAGGTATTGGATGAGCGCGTCTGCTTCCGCTACCTCGACCAGCGCGACCTGACCGGCTTTATCCTCGGTCTGGACAGCCCGCAGACGGCATACGCCCGCACTGCTGCCGCAGTCATCGGCAGCGAGCAGCCGAAATTTGCCGGGGGCAGTTTTATCCTCCATCAACGCTATGTGCACGATTTAGCCGCATGGCAAAAACTCAAAGTCGATGCCCAAGAGCATGTCTATGGCCGCACCAAGCTTGAGGGCATCGCGCTGCCCGAAGGCCTGCAGCGGACCAACTCGCATAGCGCGCGCCAGCAGGGCGTTCCCGCCATCGTGCGCCATAGCCTGCCCTATGGCACCGGCAGTGGCGAG
>JASLJP010000118.1 GCA_030152425.1 Aquirhabdus sp. | reverse complement strand
CGCTCGGCGTGTGGGGTGGACAGCCAGCGATTGGGGAAATTGGCACCAAGCTGTAAGGACATTGCATCTACTCTCTATACGTTAGGGTCTAGCCGCCCTAGGGTTTATTTAATTTGATGCGTGACCGGCGTCACGCCGCGCTGTTTATAGGCTTTAAATCGCTCGCGCCCTGCGGCCTTGGCCGTGTCGCTGCTCGCGATGATCTCGAGCACGCGCTCAAAGCCTAAGCTGTCTACGGCGCTGCTGGTCAGATTGAGGCAGCCCACCGATTTACCCGCCCATGCCGACAGGTCGTCGGGCAGGCTGGTGCTGAGGCAGATCGGTGCCGTCACATCGTCGATCTCGTGTGGAATAAAGCTGGTCGCCTGAAACGTCCACAGTAGCTGGTCAAACTGTGCGAGGGTCTCGGCTGTTTCGCACCAGACATACAGTGACAGACCTTCCTGCAGCGCCCGCTGACACAGGCGGCAGGCGAACAGGTCGCGATCCGCCGTGTCATTCAGCACATAGAAATTAACGCTCACCGCCCGATCTCAACGCAGGTCGACATTTTAGACGCCAGCACGTTTACGCAAGAATTGCATCAGCAGCGGCACAGGACGACCGGTTGAGCCTTTGTTGGCACCGGTGGTATTGGCCGTACCGGCGATGTCCAGATGCGCCCAGCGATAGTTTTTGGTATAGCGCCACAGGAAGCATGCCGCAGTCGTCGCACCCGCGGTACGGCCACCGATATTGGCCATGTCGGCCACGGGCGAGTCGAGCAGCTCTTGATAGTCTTCGAGCAGCGGCAGACGCCATGCGCGGTCATGCACCTCCAGACCCGCTTGCAGCAGCTCATTGGCCAGTTCGTCATCCGGGCTAAACAGTCCTGACACGATCTCGCCCAGTGCGATGATACAGGCGCCGGTCAGGGTGGCCATATCCACGACCACTTCCGGGTTAAAGCGTTCGATATAAGTCAGCGTGTCGCACAGCACCAGACGGCCTTCGGCATCGGTGTTGAGGATTTCGATGGTTTGACCGCTCATCGAGGTCACCACATCGCCGGGACGGGTAGCACGGCCGGATGGCATGTTTTCGGCACAGGCGATGGCACCGACCACATTCAGCGGCAGGGCGGAGACACACAGTGCACGGATGGTGCCCAGCACCGAGGCCGCACCGCTCATGTCAAACTTCATGTCTTCCATGCCGGGGCCGGGTTTGAGCGAGATACCGCCGGTGTCAAAGGTCACGCCTTTGCCGACCAGCACCACCGGTTTGCTGTCGTCTTTTTTGCCGTTGTATTCGAGGGTCACGATACGACCGGGGCGATCCGAGCCTTTGGATACCGCGAGGAAGGAGCCCATGCCCAGCTCCGTCATCTGTGCTTCATCGAGCACGGTGACGCGCAGCACATCGGGAAACTCGGCAGCGAGCGCCACGGCTTGTTCAGCCAGATATTCCGGATAGCAGACGTTGCCCGGTTGGTTACCGAGGTTACGAGTCAGGGTCTGACCGATATGGATGGCATTGACCAGATTGATCCGCGCTTGCAGCGCCGTGGCGTTGCTACTTTGCAGGGTGATGCTTTTCAGTTTTTGCGTCGACTTTTTGCTCTTATAGATGTCGAACTGGTAGGTCTTGTTGGCCAGTGCCAGTGCAAACGGCTCGATGGCGCTATCCGGCAGCGCATCGATCGACACCACGGCGTGCGCTGTACGCTCGGCCAGTGCCTTGATGATACTGGCCGCGAGCTTTTGTGCTTGTCCGACGGTGAGCTGATTGAGACTGCCTGCACCGACGATCAGAACTTGGCCAAAACCGTCTTGCTCAGCTTGATACAGTGGCAGCGTCTCGCCGAGTTTGGCGGTAAAACCGGTGCGCGGTGCCGAGGCTTGGATCGAGGCTTGGGTGCTGGGTGACAGCACTGTCGGCAAACCCTGCATCGCGTCGGTATCGAGCAAGACCACCAGCACATCATCGGGATGGTTGGCTGCGGTTTGGGCAGTGATCTGCAGCGACAGCGCGGCATTGAGCAGAGGAGCGGTTTCAGAATGAGGTGCGGATGGCATGAGCGAGAGCGTCCATAGGTTTTATCAAATACTGCTGCAGATAGACTGCAAATCATCGCTCATTAAAACATTGTCCCTGATCGATGACCAGTAGCAGACCGTGCTTTTAGCGCGGATATTGTGACATCGGGCTGCTTTTTTAGCGTTGATTCGTTTTATTAAAAACGCTATTCACAAGATCGCCATAGCAAAAAATTGCCAAGCCCTGTTTACTGCACGTTTTAGGGTGGTCGTCAGTTTCGCGGTGAATGCCGCGCAGCAATCGAGTACACTGTATCCCCGCGCGATTTGCGACGACAGTGCCGCGCGCGCGGGATAAAAACAGAATATTGGGGTTGTCGATGAGTCTGCTATTGTGATTATAAATCGGTATTTGCTGCGTCAAGTCGCGGGTACGACCTTTGTCGTGACCGGTTTTTTGGCGTTCATCATGATCGGTGGTCGCCTGATCAAATACTTCGGCATCGCCGCACAGGGGCGTCTCGATGTCTCCGCCCTGCTGCTCATCGTCGCCTATCGTTTACCCGATTTTCTCACCCTGATCATGCCGCTGGGATTTTTTGCCGGGCTGATGCTGGTGTTTGGCCGACTGTATGTCGACCAAGAGATGGCCGTGCTCAACGCCAGTGGGGTCAGCCGCGACAGTCTCGCGCTGAAGCTGTGGCCGTTTGTGGTGTTCCTCATGGTGGCCGAGGCCGCCCTGACCCTGTGGGCTGGGCCGTGGGGCTTTCACAATACCGAAAAAGTCCTCGCCGAACAGTCGACCAAAAAAGGCTTTGACCTCGTCAGTCCCGGTCGCTTTATTTCCTCGGGCAGTTATACCTTTTATGCCGGTGGGCAGTCGCAGGACCGCGCGACCTTGCTCGATGTCTTTGTCCATCAGAGCGCGCCGAACGGCTCGGATGTGATCATCCTCGCCAAACAAGCCGTGCGCCTGATCGACCCGGCACGCCTGAACACCATCG
>JASLJP010000052.1 GCA_030152425.1 Aquirhabdus sp. | reverse complement strand
TCGGCATTAACCTGCTGCGCGAGGGCTTGGACATGCCTGAGGTGTCGCTGGTGGCGATCTTGGACGCTGATAAAGAGGGCTTCCTGCGCTCGGAGCGGGCGCTGATCCAGACCATCGGCCGTGCGGCGCGGCATCTGAATGGTAAAGCCATCCTCTACGCCGACCGCATCACGCCGTCGATGCAGCGCGCGATCGACGAGACTGATCGCCGCCGCAATATCCAGATCGCCTTTAATAAAGAACACAATATCACGCCGCGCAGCGCGATCCGGCAAAACGCGCGTGACATTAGCGTCGGTGAGGAGATCTACGATCCGGACGATATGACCGTGCTGAAGCCTACGCCGGATGGCATGGACGAGCATATCCTGCGCGATCCGAAACTGCTGGCCAAGCATATTCAGAAGCTGGAAAAAGCCATGAACGAGGCGGCCAAGCAGCTCCAGTTTGAGCAGGCGGCGCGGATTCGTGATGAGGTGAAACAGTTAAAGGCGCAGTTGCTCATCACTTAAGGGGCGGAGTGCCAACCCTGCTACATAAACCCCTTACAGCATTGGTATTACTTACGATGTATTACCATGCTGTCATGGAGTTTTTCAAAAAAAGTGGTATGTTCAAAGAACGTGGAGAGATGTTCCTCAAGATGTGAAGCCGCATGTGAATCACGCATGTAAAGCATGGGATGTTATAAAAATGAAAACAATACAACTTTTACTGGGGGTCATGGTCACAGGGGCCATGTTGTCTACGGCCTATGCCGATGATAACGATCCCAATAGTCCGCGCGGGCAACGCCAGCAGCAACGCAGCGAGCAGCGTGCCGAGCAGCCCCGCCCAGCGGTGAATAATCAGCCAGCCGCCAGCCGCGCCCAGATCGGTGCAGCGATGGCCGCCCGTCCGACCTTTGCACCGCCCCTGCCACTGCCGACCCAGCAGCCTGCGCGCGTGGTCACGGTCACGACCCAGCCGAGCCAAGCGCAGATCTCCAACCGTCCGGTGGGCGGGGGAAGCTGGCAGGGCGGCAATGATGGCCAAGGTCGGGGGCAGAGTGCCGCGTCCTTTAGCCAAGGGGGCTTGAGCAATGACAACCGCCCAGACCGCCATACCGATACCGGTGGCCGCTGGAATGGGTCAACCACCCAAACCACGACGATCACCCAAACGACCAACCAACCCGCCACCGAGCGCTACCAAGGCAGTGGCCAACGCGACCGCTGGAACAACAATGACCGCCGTGGCAATGACAACCGGGGCGCCGCAGGCAGTATCGCTGCGGGCATGGTCGGTGCAGGTACGGCTGGACAGATCATCAATCCCGGCCGCAGCAGTGTGCCGCGCTGGCAACAAAACCAGCAGGACACCCGCACCGGCTGGAATCCAAATATCGGCAGTGGCAATAGCCGCCCTGTGCGCTCAATAGAAGGCTGGTCACGCGATAGCCAAGGCCATAGCATCCGCACAGCGGTCGACCGTAAATGGCAAAACCGCTACCGGATGCCCTATGCCGATGGCGGCCACTCGCGCTATGCGGTGCGCTGGCATCGTGGCTGGCACCCCGACTATGACTGGCGGGGCAATGGCTGGCGTACCGACTATCGTACGGTCGATCCGTACTGGTTTGCGCTGATCACCAGTATGGCCTACCAGCAGTCGTGGTCGGACTATGAGACCTCACTGGCGATCAACGATGACAACCTGCGCCAGCAACTGCTGTATGACGCCAGCGTGCGTCAGCAGATGCTCGACTCAGGATTCCCGGCGGATCAGGTAGACTATCCACCCGATGTGATCAACGGTGACCCGAGCTATGACCCGAATTACAGCGGGGGCTACTATCAGGGCTATAACCAAGGCGCTGATCCAAACATCAGCTACGATCCAAACCGCGATCCGGCCTATGACCCGAACTATGATCCGCGTACCGATCCAAACTATGTGCCGACCAGCGCGCCGGTCTATACCACGACGCGGACTTATGTGACGCCGCCTGCGCCGTACTCGCTGGACCCAAATAGCCCGAACTCTCCGGTCACGGAAAATAAAGGCTATGGTACGGTCACCTCGGGCGAGCAAGTGGCGAACAAGAACGCCAATAAAAACGTGCTGTTCTTTTGCAATGCCAAAAACCGCGCCGAGACCGCGCGTGCCTTTAAACAGGTACAGAGCATGGATCTCAGCGTCTGGCCGGATATCGAAACCTTCAATACTTGTCGCCTCTGGTCCGGGGCGAGGTAGCGCGTGAGCGTGCGGCGAGGCGGGCAGCGCTCCCTCGCCATTGATGAGGTTTTCGGAGAGGTTATCGCGGGTTAATGGCGGTTTAGACAGAGGTGACGGTGATGACAGTACCGGCAGCTAAGGTGTTTTTGCAGCGCATCGCGCGCTATTTGATCAGTATCTGGGTGATGTTGACCGGCCTGAAGATCGCCTTTGGGCTGGTGGCGGTGTGGATCTCGCTGCAAGACGACATCAATGAAGCCCTCGTGATCCATGACTTCCTGTTTTATGCCATCCTGTCGTGGCTGTTTATCCTGACCGGTTATTTGAGCAGCTTTACCTATAAAGAGACGCGCCATCCGCGCTTTATTCGGGTGTTTTTGGTCAGCTATGGCTTTACCGTATTGGCCGTGCTGCTGTATTGTTTCAAACCGATGGGCTATGAGCATGCGCTGCTGCAGCTCGACCTGTATGATCTGTTTATCTCCTTGACGCCATCGCGCGTGGTGCAGCTTGCCTTGCCGCTGCTGGTGCTGGGTGCTGTGACGATGCCGCAGTTGCTGCATCGTCCCATGCAGCGCATGTCGCGCACCACGCCGTCATCGCGCCCATCGTCCCATACTCCTTAAGGTCACCCCGATTCCTATGGCAATCCCTTTGCCCTGCGACACCGTCCAGATCGTCGATCAGCTTCAGCACATCCCGGCCAGCCTCTGGCACGGCGCGACCACGCCGTTTATGCAGCGCGCCTATGGGCTGGCACTGGAGGACAGCGCTGCCATCGGCGAGCGCGCGGGCTGGTATGGCCAGCATCTGGTGCTGTATCGCGAAGATACCCCCATCGCGGCGCTGCCGCTGTATATCAAGACCCATAATCGCGGTGAATACGTTTTTGACCATGCGTGGGCGGAGGCCTATGCGCGCCATGGGCTCGACTACTATCCCCGGCTGGTCACCAGCGTGCCATTTACGCCGGTGGCCGGATCGCGGCTGCTGCTGGCCGCAGGCTATACGGCGGCCGAGGTGTTTCCGGCGTTGTTTGACGGTGTGAAAGCCTTGGCGCAGCAGTACGGCGCGTCGTCGTGGCATGGGCTGTTTTTTGAGGAAGTGCTGGTGGCGCAGATCAAACCGACCGTCCCGCTGGCGCACCGGAGCAATGTGCAGTTCCTGTGGCAAAACCACGACTACGCGGATTTCGCCGATTTCCTCAGCCGCCTGACCGCCAAACGACGCAAGAGCATCCGCGTCGAGCGCGATAAAGTGGCGGGGCAGGGCATCCGCTGCCGCTGGCTGGCAGGCGCGGAGATTGGCTCTGAGGATTGGGCGTTCTTTTATCGCTGCTATCAAAACACCTACCGGGTGCGTGGGCAGAAACCCTATCTGAGCTTGGCTTTTTTCGAGCAGCTCGGCGCGACGATGGCGGATGCGCTGGCGCTGTGTATTGCGGATGATGAGGCGGGTCAGCCTTTGGCGGCGGCGCTGTTTTTTCAGGATGCGGAGACGCTGTATGGTCGCTACTGGGGCGCGCTACGCGATGTGGATTGTCTGCATTTTGAGGTGTGTTATTACCAAGGCATCGACTATGCGATCCGCCGTGGCCTGCGTTTCTTTGACCCCGGCACACAGGGCGAGCATAAGCTGATCCGAGGATTTGCGCCGGTCTATACTCACTCGCTGCACTGGCTGGCCGAGCCAGCCTTTATGCATGCGGTGACCGACTTCGTCGACCGCGAGCGGGTGGGCGTTCAGGGCTATTTTGCCGAGGCGACCGGCTGTTTGCCGTATAAGGCCGCGCTGGACAAGTAAAGACAGCCGGCATCACCCGCCGCCCATGCCGCGCGGCAAGGCGTCATCAATCGCAGCCGTTAATTAAAGAAGAAAAACTTGGTTTCTTTAATAAAGGTCATGTTGATTTCGGGATTGCTGGTGTCGGTGCAGACATCGCCATTGACGTTGGGCGAGCGGAATTCCATGGTGGTGCTGCGCGGGATGTCGATATAGCGCGGTTTGTCTTTGCCGTAAAACACCCACAGATAGACATTGCTCTCGTCGGTGATCATCTTGAAATTTTCGACCTTGGTACCGGAGGCTTTTTCCAGCATCTCGGGCATCATGTAGGGCGTCTGGACGCACACTTTGCTCCAGCCCTTGGGCAGTACGGTGTTGAGGTCGATCGACATGACCTGATCATTTTTGTGCTCGACGAGCGCGTTGACCAGCGCTTTTTCCGTTTTAGTGTCATGCTGGCTGTCGCAGGCGCTACAGGCCAGCGTCAGGACGGACAGACCGAGCAGGCGGCCGAGAGTTCCTTTCATTGCGTATTTCCTTTTGGTTTTATAGCTTTATTGGTTGTTTTAGACATCCTACTACAGAATTAAACACTCGGCATCTATTCGTCATGGCTGGTCGGTTCAAAAACTGGAAAATCGTGTGGGCGGGTGGGCGCTATTCAGCGCTGCGGCACGCTGATCCTGTCGCTTTAGGCGTGCATCGTTTGATGCTGGCAGGCTTAGAGCCTTGGGTGTATGCTCGATTGAGCAGCCTGATTTGACGGGCTGCGGCTCGCCCGAAGGATCGGGCATATATTTGAGAGGGTAGGACGGCTCGCCATGTCGGTATTGACCGCGGTACCGCGTCAAAAAAGTCTGATCATCGCCTATGTGATGTGGCTGTGCTTGGGCTTGCTCGGCGCGCACCGCTACTATCTGGGGCGCAAATGGACGGCGACGCTCATGGTGGTGTTGACCGTCTTTGCCGTGACGCTCCGTCAGCGGCTCGGGCTGTGTGCACTGTTGCTATGGTATCTGGGCGATGCCCTGTGGCTGTATTTCGCCGTGCGGCAAAA
Organism: Aquirhabdus sp.; assembly: GCA_030152425.1. Lineage (GTDB taxonomy): Bacteria > Pseudomonadota > Gammaproteobacteria > Pseudomonadales > Moraxellaceae > Aquirhabdus. The sequence continues at coordinate 1,734 of JASLJP010000052.1, read as the reverse complement.
CCAGCGGGAGTTTCGCCACAGTGGTCACCGTGCCGGTCTGGCGGTCGGGCAGGCGAGCGACTATGAGCTGGCCAAGCTCAACGAGATGGAAATCCTCTATCTGGCCTGCGGACGGCGCGGCGATCTGGACAGCGCGATCGATGTCGCGGATAAAGCCCTGACCCTCGCCACCAAATCTTTCGGCAGTGACGACCCGCATGTCACGCTCATCATCAGCCATCTGGGCGACTATCATCGGCGACGCGGCGATCTGGATATCGCCATCAGCATGCTGCGCACGGCGGTGGTGGCACAGGATCGGCTGCTGGCCAAAGCCAGCCCGCAAGAGCTGGAGCGCCTGCTGGACAGCCTCAATCATCTGGGTCAGGCCTATGTGGCCTTGGGTCAGCGCAAAGACGCCGAGAGCTGCTACGAGCGCGCGCTGTCGCTGATCAACTCCGACCGCTTTAAGAAAACCACCATGCTGGTCAGTCATCACGAGGTCAATCTCGCCACCGTGCTGCTGCATCAGGCGCAGCTCTACCGCGATGGCGGTGGCCTGCGCAAAGCGATGCAACTGATCGAGGTGGCCGTGGCGCTGGTGCCGCGTTTTTATGCCGATCAGGCGCAGCTTGAGGTCGAGATCCACAGTAGCTATGCCAGTATTCTGTTGCGTGAAGGCCACCTGCTTAAAGCCACCGAGCAGTACCTGCATACCTTGGGCTTGCTCGGCCAGCGCCGCGAGCTGACGCCGGTGGAGCAGGTCGCTGCACAGGCGAGCTGCCGTACCGGTCTGGGGCAGATCTATAGCCAGCAGGGGCGGCTGGCGGATGCCGAACAGGAGCTGACCACGGCATTGACCCTGCGCAAGGGCATGGAGTACCCGTCGCGTAGCGATATCCTCTATGTGCTGCGCGCCTTGGGTGCGGTGCATGTCAAACAGCAAGCCTGGCCGCAGGCAGAAAACATCGCCAAGCAGGTCGTGCATCAGCGCGAGCAACTGCTGGGCAAAGACGATCCGCAAACCCTGCAGGCGCGCCAAGTGCTGGCACGGATCAGTGAAAAAGTGATGGTCATGCACAGTGAAAAACAGGGCTAATGTCGTGGATCACTATTTCTGAAACGGTCACTCTTTTAATCCCCGCTTAACAGTCTTTAACCAAAAAAGCGCTATTGCAGGCTACTGATCTGTAGCAGTATAGGGCTCATTACTTCAGTGCATGGGAGCACATCATGGCAAAGGTCGCAGTGGTTTTTCATAGTGGATACGGGCATACCGCCAAACAGGCTGACGCAGTTGTCGTGGGGCTCAATTCCGTCGCGGGCACCGAGGTGAATGTGGTGCGTATCGACGCGGAAGGCAATATCACTGAGGCAGACTGGCAGACGCTGGGCGCAGCAGATGGCATCGTCTTTGGTGCGCCGACCTATATGGGCGGGGCGTCATGGCAGTTTAAAAAATTCGCCGATGCCTCCAGCAAGCCGTGGTTTACCCAAGTGTGGAAAAACAAGCTCGCTGCGGGCTTTACCAACTCAGCGTCGATGAATGGCGACAAAGGCTCGACCATCGCCTATCTGATCACCCTGTCCATGCAGCATTCTATGCTGTGGGTCGGCACGGGACTGATGCCCGCCAACAGCAAGGCCGCCGTGCGAAATGACGTCAATTTCCTGGCCGGTTTTTCCGGGCTGCTGGCACAGTCTCCGTCGGACGCGACCCCAGATGAAGGCCCCCTGCCGGGCGATCTGGAAACA
>JASLJP010000001.1 GCA_030152425.1 Aquirhabdus sp. | reverse complement strand
ATTAAACTGCTTAAAAGCTCTGGCTCACCGCTGCTCGATGAAGCGGCGAAGTTGTCGGTCCGTCAAGGTGAACCCTATGGCCACTTCGATCAAACCATGCGCGACTATACCGAGCTGCGTATTATCCGCACTTGGCGTTTTTCTGATGAAGACGAACTGGAAGTGGAAAACTAAGCATGAGTACTTCGACAGCAACGGGCAATTTTGACGTGCGACTCAATGTCCTCTCCTTGTGGGACGATGCGGCTGCGCAGCCCAGTCTGGGCAGACATAGTATTGCCAAAACCTTTGCTGGCGATTTGGTCGCAACGAGTGTCGGCGAGATGCTGAGCGCCGGTGGGGTGGTAAGCGACTCGGCGGGCTATGTGGCCATCGAGCGCGTCAGCGGCACGCTTGCAGGCCGTCAAGGCAGCTTTAGCCTCATTCATACCGGGATCATGAATCGAGGAGTGCCCTCATTGAATATCACCGTCGTGCCGGACTCCGGCGCAGGGCAGCTATGCGGTCTATCCGGCACGATGAAGATTGAGATCAAAGACGGTCAGCATTTTTATCTGTTCGACTATGTGCTGCCAGATGCGTAATCGCGCGGTGCGCGGATGAACTATTTTACCTTGATTCTTTCCCTGTCATACGTCTGATGCATTTAGGACGACTCTACTTGCGGGAACCCCATACGGATATGTTGCTTACCCACCTTCAGGATTTGCCTGCCGCACAGCTCTTTATCACCCAACGTGCAAGTGATTATGCAGTGCAGGTGCTTGACCAGCAGACGGCTGCCTTCCTTGCCGATTGCAGCCTATACCCTTTGGATCAGACCCTGAGCCGTGACGACATTGCGGCGTGGGTCAGTGCTGCCCAGCAGGAACAGGGCACAGAGCTCGACTGGATGGCGACCATGCGCCGTTTGCGCGCGCGCCTCATGCTGCGCTGGATCTGGCAGGATGCCAATCGTTTGACCGATGTCGTCACATTGACGCGTGAGCTTTCGGACTTTGCCGATATTGTCATCCAAGCGGCTGTGGATTTTGCCCGTCCTGCGCTGATCGAGCGCTATGGTGAGCCAATCGGTGAGGATGGCCAGCTACAGGCGTTGATCGTCATCGGCATGGGTAAACTGGGTGCCTGCGAGCTGAATCTATCCAGCGATATTGATCTTATTTTTGCTTTTGATGACGCGGGGGAAACGACTGGTACGCGTCCGACCTCGGTACAGCAATTCTGCGTGCTGTGGGGGCAGGCGGTGATTCGATTGCTCGATACCGTCACAGCCGATGGCTTTGTCTTTCGCGTCGATATGCGCCTACGGCCATGGGGAGAGGGTAGTGCATTGGCGTGTAGCTATATCGCGCTGGAGCGCTATCTCGAGCAGCATGGCCGCGAGTGGGAGCGCTATGCTTGGATCAAAGCACGGGTGATCAGCGGTGGTAAAGCCGGCGCAAACCTGCTGGCCATGACCCGGCCATTCGTCTATCGGCGCTATGTCGATTTTTCGGCGTTTGCCGCACTGCGCGAGATGAAAGGCCTGATCGAGCGTGAGCAGGTACGGCGCAATGTGCAAGGCGATATCAAGCTTGGCGCAGGCGGGATCCGCGAGCTTGAATTTACCGTGCAGGCATTTCAACTGATCTATGGCGGCACTTGGCGCGAGTTGCGGGTTGCCAACTGCCTGTCTGCTCTGGCCATGCTTGGCACCCTCGGTTTGATGACCCCAGCAGATGTCAGCGCTTTGCACAGCTCTTATGTGTTTTTACGCCGTTTAGAGCATGGCATCCAAGCGCTCAAGGATCAGCAGACCCAGCAGTTACCCATCGATCCACAATTGCAAGAGCGCTTGGCTTTGACCTTGGGTTTTGCCGACTGGTCAGCGTTGTGTGACGAACTGGAGCAGCATCGTGCTGTGGTGCGGAGTCAGTTTGTCGATGTCGTAGCCGACCGTCGTGTCGAAAGTCATGTACTCAATATCGAGACTTTAAAAGAAACATTACTGACGCACTTGGACGATGCCGCTCAGCATCAGTTACAGGCGTTTTGGCAGAGTCGTTTTATCCAAAGCTTGCCAACGCTTGCCAGCGAGCGCTTAGATGCGTTTTGGCCGCAGTTGTTGAATGCCTTGTTTGAGTTACATGAAACGAAACTGATTCAACCTACACTGCTTCGGTTTCTGCCCTTGATCGAAGCCGTAGTCCGCCGTAGCGTGTACCTTGTGCTGCTGATGGAAAATCCGAAGGCATTGAATAATCTCGTGCGCATGCTCGGTGTGAGTCCGTGGATCACGGAAGAGTTGACGCGTTATCCGGTATTGCTGGACGAGTTTTTAGGGGTCGATCTCTATCAGTTGCCGAGTCGGGCAGATCTGGCCGATGCGCTGCGCCAAGAGCTGCTCCGCATCGAGCGTGATGATGTCGAAGAACAAATGCGCGTGCTGCGCCTATTTAAAAAAAGCCATGTATTGCAAGTTGCGGCCAGCGATGTGCTGGCTGAGCGGCCGTTGATGAAGGTCAGTGATGCGCTGACCGACATCGCCGAGGTCGTGTTGGAAACGGTACTGCAACTGGCACTGGCGCCGATGGTCGCGCGTCATGGTTGGCCACTTAGAAATACCGTGGAAGGCGAAGGTGAGGTGCGGGCATCGAGCCAACATCCACAGTTTGCCATCATCGGCTATGGCAAACTCGGCGGGCTGGAGATGAGCTATAGCTCTGATCTCGATCTGGTGTTTTTGCACAATGTCGATGAGCAGGCGGATACCGATGGTGTAAAGCCGATCAGCGGTTTCCAGTTCTGCGCGCGCGTGGCGCAAAAAATGATGACCATGCTGTCGACCCAGACCTTGGATGGTCGGATCTACGAAGTTGATACGCGTCTGCGGCCATCCGGGCAGGCTGGGCTGTTGGTCTCCAGCCTGCATGCGTTTGAGCTTTATCAGCAAAAAAGCGCATGGCTGTGGGAGCATCAGGCGTTGGCGCGTGCACGCAGTGTCGCGGGCGATCTAGCCGTGCGGCAGGTTTTTGAGCAGATGCGCATGAACATCCTCACCCAAGTCCGCGATCCGGAAGTGGTTCGCGCAGAAGTCATCGCCATGCGTAAAAAAATGCGCGACCACCTCGGCTCGACGAAAACCGAGCAAGAACATGGAATTTTTCATCTGAAGCAAGACGCGGGCGGTATCGTCGATATTGAGTTTATGGCACAATACGGGGTGTTGGCATGGGCGAATGCAGAACCTGCGATAGCCCACTACTCAGATAATGTACGTATATTAGACGCCTTGGCAACCGCCGGCCGCTTATCCCGCGCCGATGCGACTGCTCTGACGGATGCGTATTTACGCGAACGTTTTGAAAGCCACCGCCTTGCCCTTGCAAATCAATCATTGCAAGTCCCGGCAGCGGACTGGCTGGATACCCGCACGACGGTTCGCGCTCTCTGGCAACAATTAATTGATCCAGCGGCTCATTTGTAGCCGTCTTGGTATTCAGACCTTTTTTGTTTTTTAAAATGAGTGGAGAGCTGCCATGAGTATGGCTGATCGTGATGGTTTTATTTGGTTTGATGGCAAACTGGTTCCTTGGCGCGACGCGCAAATCCATGTATTGACCCACACCCTGCACTACGGTATGGGCGTGTTTGAAGGCGTGCGTGCCTACAACACTGGCACTGAAGATGCCCCTAAAACCGCCATTTTTCGCTTGAAAGAACACACCCGTCGTCTGTTCGAGTCGGCGCATATCATGAATATGAAGATCCCGTATAGCCAAGACGAGATCAACGCGGCACACATCAGTGTGGTACAAGAAAACAAGCTGAAATCCGCCTATTTCCGTCCGTTGGCATTCTACGGCTCTGAAGCCATGGGTCTGCGTGCGACTGGCCTGTCGGTACGTGTTATTGTGGCTGCTTGGGAATGGCCAGCCTATATGGGCAAAGAAGCGCTGGAAATCGGCATTAAAGTCCGTACCAGTTCAATCACCCGTCACCATGTCAACATCACCATGACCCGTGCCAAAGCGACGGGTAGCTATACCAACTCGATGTTGGCGCTGCAAGAAGCCCTGGCTGCCGGTGCTGACGAAGCCATGCTGCTGGATCCAGAAGGCTATGTGGCTGAAGGCTCGGGCGAGAATATCTTCTTGGTACGTGATGGCGTGCTGTATACCCCAGAAGTCACCAGTTGCTTGAACGGTATCACCCGGGCAACGCTGATCACTCTGGCCGATGACCTCGGGATCAAAGTGATTGAAAAACGTCTGACCCGTGATGAAGTGTATATCGCTGATGAGGCATTCTTCACCGGTACTGCCGCTGAAGTCACCCCAATCCGCGAAGTGGATGGCCGTCAGATCGGTTCGGGTACCCGTGGCCCGATCACCACCCAGCTACAACAGTTGTACTTCGACACGGTCGCTGGCAAAAATCCAAAACATATGGATTGGCTGACTTTCGTTTAAGCGTGTATTGATCTAAACCGAGGTACAGGCCTAGCATTAGACCTGTACCTCTGTCATTTCTAGCCCTGTCATGTTTTTGCAGTGATCAAGGCTCTTCCCAACTGTGGTGAAGTGGGGTATCTTCAAATCAATGATTTATCTCATTCCACGCAACCAAAGATAACCAAAGATTAAATCAGCATGAATATCTGGCATCTGAGTGATGGCAAGGCAGGTCACGTTGCTCAAGCGCGTGGCCTTTTTGTCGCGCTCGAGCGCCAAGGGATCGCGGTGCACAGCACCGATATTTCGATCAGCACCGTCTCGCGCTTGGCCTTGCTTCTCCATTGGTTGAGCGCTGGCCTCATCGGCCGTCTCCCCGTGGTCTTGCAGGGTCAGCCCGCACCTGACCTGATTGTGGGCGTCGGGCATGCCACTCATCTGGCGTTGATCCTGTTGCAAAAGATATTTCCGACTAGCCGCAGTGTGGTGTTGATGCGTCCGACGCTGCCAATCTCATGGTTTGATTTTGCCATCGTTCCAGGTCATGACTACCGCGAGCAAGTGCCGAAAGTGCCGGCGCATGTGCTGATTTCCAAAGGCGTGCTCAACCCATTGGTCAATGAAGAGCGCCATGTTAAAAACCGGCATCTCATCCTGATCGGCGGTGCCTCCAAGCGCTATGGCTGGGCAGAGGAGGCGCTGGTGACACAACTCCATGCGCTGCTGACGACCTTGCAGCAAAACGCGGCCGTAGAGAGTGTCATCCTCACCACCTCCAGACGTACCCCTGATACTTTTTTAACACAGTTATCGCAAGCAGGCCTGCCGCATAATCTGCAGGTTTTTCCGGTTAGTGAAACCCCTGCAGGCTGGCTGTTTGAGCAGTTGCAGCAAGCCGATGTGGTGTGGGTTACCAAAGACAGTGGCTCGATGCTATTTGAAGCCCTGACCGCCGGCTGCCATGTGGGGCTGCTCGAAATGCCACAGATCAAGCAAGACACGGTGACTGCCGCCACGGACCTGTTGGCGGAGCAACGTTTTTTTTTGCCGCTGAGGGCTTATCTGCATGGTGAATCGTTTGCCAGCGTGCCGCCCTTGATTGAAGCGGATCGGGCCGTGACGTGGTTATTGGCGCAGTTAGCCTAAGCACAATGCGATCCAGATAGAGACATCCAGTTCGTTCTTTTATTTATTTACTTACATGTGTTATTGCCGATCGAGGTTTAAATGGGTTCTACAGCAGCAACAATGAATACGGCGATTACCAATGATCAGCCCATCGGCCGGTGGTCA
>JASLJP010000315.1 GCA_030152425.1 Aquirhabdus sp. | reverse complement strand
CCGAAGACGCTGCGAAAGCTACTGCAAAACCTGCGAAGAAAGCAGCCGCTGCGCCTGTGGCCAGCAGCACAAGTAATGCGGCAAACACAGTGCAACTCGTCCAGAGCTATCGTGGGCTTGCATTTATGCGTCTCGGCAAGTTCAAAGATGCTGTAGCGGCCTTTGGCGAAGGCGATGCAATCAATAGCCGTGCAAGCACCACGACCAAGCTTGCAGAGCCGACCTATTTGCTCGGTGTGACTCATGATCTCTATTTAGGTGATCAAGCGGCTGCCCTCGCAGCTTACCAACGTTACCTTGCCATCAATCCTGATGACAAAGTGGTGCAAAAGTGGGTGAATTTGCTGCAAAAAGAACTTAAACTACCGTTAACACAATTTAACAAACCGGTTGAGGCTGCCCCAGTGGCTGCGGATACCGCAGCGGCAACGAACGGCGACGCTGCTAAAACCGCTGTGCCTGCTGTGCTTGCAACTACAGGTGCACCAGCAACTGCACCTGCGCCCGCTGTATCGACACCTGCTGCACCTGTGACCGCGCCTGCAGCGGCGCCCAGTGCGCCTGCAGTGCCTGCCGCGCCAGTCAGTGCCGATCCCGTGGCTAATCCAGTCGTCAACAGCATGCTGCAACAACAAATGTCTAAGCTGCCTAAGTGATGTCTTCAGACAGGAGAACGATGATGAATGCTCTAGGTAAGATATCCAGTGCTGTGCTTTTTGGCATGACCCTGTGTTCCAGCGTGGTCCACGCCGAACCTGCCACAGATACCGCCAAATCAACGGCCAAGGATAGCAGCAAAGCTGTTACGAGTAAGCCGAAGACCAATCCCAATGCATTGGTTGGTCAGACAGATATCGTGGCGAATAAAGATATGCCCATGGTGACCAATATTTTGCCATGGCAGGAAAAAGAGGGAAGTATTCCCAAGGATATGCTGGAGTTTTCAGCACTGAAAGATTCTCTGACACCAACCGACCGTGATCGTTTGGCGAGTGAGATTCGTTATACCGCAATTCTCAATCAAACCACGACCCGTTAAGGGTATAGGGGCGGTGAGCAAGGCGATTTATCGTCTTGTTCTTAGAGTTGTCGCATTGTTTTAAGTATTTTAGTTTTAGTTAATATAAACGCATCGGAGTTGTTGATATGGAATTTATTAAGTTTATTCAAGTGGGTGGCTTTTTCATGTACCCCATTATGTTGGTGTTTTTTGCCGGCATGGCGATTTTCGCTGAACGTGTATATGCCTTGGGTAAGGCGCGTAAACTGAGCCGCGAAATTTGGAACAAGGTTCAGCCCGATGTACAAGCCGGACGTATTGAAACTGCCTATAACGCAGTTAAAGATGATGAAAGCGAAGCTGGCCGTGTACTCGAATACGGTCTGGGCGCTGCCGCAGGGGGTGCCGATATGCAGCACGTTGAAGGTGCGCTGGAAGAAGGCCTGCTTGAAGTCATTCCACATCTGGAAGCCCGTACCAACTATATCTCTACCTTGGCGAACGTTGCGACCCTGCTGGGTCTGCTCGGTACCGTACATGGTCTGATCCTCGCGTTTGCGTCGGTTGCGAACGCTGATCCAGCCCAAAAAGGTGACTTGTTGTCTGCTGCGCTGGCCGTATCGATGAACACCACTGCATTTGGTCTGGGTGCTGCGATTCCGCTGGTTCTGGGTTTCACCTATGTACAGAGCTATACCCAGCAAGTGATTGAAAGCCTCGAAATGATTGCGATGAAAGTACAAAACTCTATCCGCCGTACATTGCCTACTCCATAAGCCCATATCTCCCTCATCGGCCATGTGCCGACGAGAATATGTAGCACAGGAGTGGTATGGCGTGATCAGGAGGAGGATTTATGTCGATTCGTAAGCGACGGCACCGAGAGACCAACGTAGAGTTGGATCTCACGGCATTTATGAACTTGATGGTGATCATGATCCCATCATTGCTCGTCAATGCTGTTTTTACACAAGTGAGTATTTTAAACGTCGATCAGCCAGGGGACGCGGCACCGCAATCCGCGGCCGCTGCTATCAAGCCGCCACTGACTTTAGACGTTGCAATTTATCCAGATAAAATGGTTATTAAAAATCGTGGAGTAGGGCCTTTGGGCGAAGTTGCTGGTCGCGACTATAAAGCACTGAACGACAAGCTGATCGCGCTTAAACGCGAATATCCAGCTGTGTCCAGTGCAACCCTGCGCATCGAAGAAACTGTGAAGTACCAAGATATTGTTTATGTGATCGATGCTGTACGTGTGGTACAGAGTGAGAAAACAGGCAATAGCTATGGTTTGTTCCCCAATGTCCAGCTCGCTGGCGTGGAGGGTTCACTATGAAGATTTCCCAAGTTCGCCGTATGAAGCGTAAGCAGGCGATGAAGTCGATGACTGCGCGTCTGACATTGACGTCGTTGATCGACATTTTTACCCTACTGGTTTGTTTCTTGTTGGTCGGTTTCCAAGGTGAAGCGCAGATCCCATCGATCAAGGGTGTGCAGTTGCCGATTTCATCGTCTTACGATGCGCCAACCTCATCACTGACCATGGTGGTGACGCAGACCGAGATCCGTATCGATGAAAAAGTAGTGATGCGTCTCGACGGTCGTGCACCAGATGGCTCAGTATTACCGCCTTCGACCACGCCTGCTCAGCCGGGTGAAGAGGGCAAGATCGACCTCACGCCATTGGTCAATGAGCTGGCTCACCAAGGTACGCGCTTCAAAGCGTCTCAAAAAATCAACGGCAGTGATGAACGCACCGTGATTATTCTAGCGGATCAACAGATTCCCTACTCGGTGTTGCATCAGATCATGATTGTTTGCAGCCAGCAGCATTTTGGCCGCATCGCATTCGCAGTGAATAAGGAGGCGAAAGTAAATGCCTAATATCAATCCTGATTCATTGACCGACCAGCACGCAGATGCAGAGATCACGCTGCATCATGCGCCGACTTTGCCTTGGGATGCCAAACAGTTTCGCAAGTCTGATGTTGGTTTCATCATCGTTGCAGTATTGAGCTGCGTGGTGGTCCCGTTTATTCATATTCCGGAAGAAGCCAAGAGAATCATCGAGCGCACGGTATTGGCACCGATTGATTTTGTGCCACCCGAAGTCAAGCCGATCG
>JASLJP010000278.1 GCA_030152425.1 Aquirhabdus sp. | reverse complement strand
GCATAACTAATGGCTAATAAAGTGGCATATAGCCCTTGACGAGGTGCGTTCACACGAGCTCCGAGGCGTAGACGAGATAAATGTATTATGATTCGCGCATATTGTCACTCAAGTATGGCGCAGCGCAATGCACGAAATCATTTTAATGTCATTTTTAGGACCGGACCAGCCGAACCAGTTTGCCAGATTGATGGCAGTCTTGGCTAAGTATGATCTGGATATTCTCGACGTCGGTCAAGCAGTCATTCACGATCAATTGTCACTCGCCTTGGTCGTCGCCAGCCACGATGCCACCGAGTTTGCGCTCGCCATGAAGGAAATCTTGTTACTGGCTCATGAGTTGGGACTCGCCGTGCGCTTTAAACCCATCACCAGCCAGCAGTACGACAGCTGGGTCAAGGACGGCGGTCTGACCCGCCATATCGTGACCGTGCTGGCGCGCCACCTCACGCCGGAGCATCTGGCGGCCGTCGCTGCCGTCATTGCCCGTCATGGCTTTAACATCGACCGCCTGCAGCGCCTGTCCGGGCGTTTGGGGCTGGATAAGCTCGCTGCGGCAGACTATCAGGGTCGTGCCTGTGTCGAGATCGGCGTGCGTGGCCGTCTGGTCGACGCCCAAAGCCTGCGCGCCGACTGCCTCAAGCTCTCGGCCAATCTGTCCATCGACATTGCCGTGCAAGAAGACAACGTCTACCGCCGCAACCGCCGCTTGGTCTGTTTTGACATGGATTCCACGCTGATCGAACAAGAAGTGATCGATGAGTTGGCCATCGCTGCCGGAGTTGGCGAGCAAGTTGCAGCGATTACCGAGCGTGCCATGCAGGGCGAGCTGGATTTTGGCCAGAGCTTTCAGGCGCGGGTTGCTTTACTTAAAGGACTGGATGCAGAGGTGCTGGCCGGTATCGCCGCCAATCTGCGCGTTACCGAAGGCGCTGAGCGGCTGATTTCAACCTTGAAGTCGCTGGGCTACCGCACCGCGATTCTGTCCGGCGGCTTTACCTACTTTGCTGAATATCTGCAGGCCAAACTCGGGATCGACGAGGTTCACGCCAACCAGCTCGATATTGAAAACGGCGTCGTCACCGGCCAGGTGACCGGCCGCATCGTCGACGGCACGCGCAAAGCCGAACTGCTGCGTGAGCTGGCCGCGCGCCAAGGGATTAGCCTTGAACAGGTGATCGCCGTTGGCGATGGCGCCAATGACTTACCCATGCTGTCTATTGCTGGCCTCGGTGTGGCCTTTCGCGCCAAGCCCTTAGTCAGGCAAAATGCGGATCAAGCGATTTCCAGTGTTGGCTTAGACGGTATTCTATATCTGCTTGGGGTGCGCGACTACGACGTGCTACAGGCCGATGAGCAAGCCTAAGCACGATTATAGGGCGCAGTTACCAACCGTCGTCATTGAGATGTCATTTGGAGGAGTCTAGGATGGGCTTTACACCCTATGCCGACGAGTCGGCGTCACTGGCTGTTGCGGGGCTGACGTTGGAAAACCACGTCGACCGCATCGCGCTCTATGGTCAAATGATGATCAGCAAAGATCAGCAGGGGCTAAAAGACGCGCTCGATTTACAGGCGGAGCTGAACAAAATTATCACGATACTGCAGGCTGCCGAGTTACCAAAACACATTGCAACTGCCCCAGTCGTCATGGTTAAAAATCCATTTAGCTGAAGGCGGCGTTTTAGCATAGATATCAATAGCGTTATTAAATCACGCGTATATTTTAGCGACCCAGTGGGCATTTTATAGCGCAGGCGCCGCGCCCTAGCGGGGCAACGGTTTGAGGATATCTTGAGAACTGGCTGACGTAATATAAAACCTTGATGTTGTTTGTCTGTGGTTTAGGGGTTTCTGTCGCTACACTGTTGGTTAAATTTTATAATTAGGTGTATGTTTAGTAGGTAAACAGTGCCGCTCAGGATAGGGCGTACACTCAATATTAAGGGGTGGTTATGAATTCTCTCGGCTCAGTGCGTGGCTCGGTCCGCGGTTTTACGCTGATAGAGCTTTTGGTGGCGATTTCTATTGCCGCTATTTTGGCTTCCATTGCCGCACCATCATTCCAAAGCGAAATCGCCAGCCAGCGTGTGCGTAGCGCTGCCTATGAGCTGGGTCAAACCCTGCAAACCGCGCGCAGTAAAGCAATCCTGAGTCGACGTAGCGTCGATGTGCGTGCCTCCTATCCGAACTCCGGCAATAACTGGAATGGCAGATCGGGCGGAACACTGTTTTCCACCAATGTGACGACAGACGATACGACTAAGATCACCGGCTCCAGCTTCTATATTTTTGAAACAGGCAGTGGCATCAACAACGCCACGGTCGATACCGGCACCAATGCCATCGCCAACAATGTCTCTCAGGTTTCTACCGCGGCCAGCCGGGTGGTGATCAATGGCGCACCTGTGCTGATTCGTTATTTCCCTGACTCTACAGTCGCGACGTCGTCTTCACCGACTGCGGCTCCTGTGGTAATTACCGCAGATGTGACCTTCCGCGTGACTGATCCGCAGTCGAGGAATGCCGGCTATACCGTCACCATGAATCGCTTTGGACTTACAAAAGTGCAGAAAAACACATGAAAACAAAACGATTGATTAAAAACAACCAACCGATCGCCGTGTCGCAGCGCGGGGTGGGTATGGTTGAAGTGTTGGTCGCGATGCTGCTGTTGGCAGTGGGTGTGCTGGGCTATGCGGCGCTGCAGGTGCGTGCGGTGGAAGCGACCGGCGAAGCGCTCAATCGCTCGCAGGCGATGATCATTCTGCGTACCTTGGCTGAAAACATGCGGGTGAACAGTACCGTGCAAAGCACCTACACCACAGCAGTTCATACCTACAGTACTTTGACCAGCTCGACCACTGCGCCTGCAACCTGTGTAGCGACCAGTTCGACCGATACCGTCTCATGCACGCCCGCGGCGCTTGCGACTCATGATGCCTTTCAGGCGGCCAGTGCGGGTCTGCGTCTGGGCATGCACATCGACATGATGGATTGTCCCGGCGTGAGTGGCGCGCCCGTCAAACGGCAGTGTCTGATTGCTGCATGGGGCAAGACCAGTCCAGTCCTGTCGGGTGGTACTTCCGCCGCCACAGACTGTATGGATAGCAATGGTGCCTATTTGCCGACATCTACGTGTCTCATGATGGAGGCTTATTAAATGAAAAAGCAGCTAAAAACCCATCCTAGACTGTCAATGCACAAGCGCGCAGGTTTTACGCTGGTTGAGCTGATGATCGCCATCGTCCTCGGACTGTTGGTTGTTGCGGCAACCACCGAGTTGTTTCTGGGCGGTTTAATCAGTTTGCGCCTGCAACAAGGCGGCGCAGACGCGCAGGATAACGGCCTGTTTGGTCTCGATTTTGTATCCAAGGATCTGCGTCTAACCAACTACGGCAACATTCAGGGCGATAATCTGGTATTGAACGATAAAACCGTCAATGGCGGCATCATCTTGACAGCGGATACCGCGCCCGGTGCATCCACCTCAAACCTGACCGATGTGCGGATGAGTGCGGTTGCGACCGACTATGTGCCCAACGGCCTGTTGACCCATGGTCCAGGCGGTACGGTCAGTACGGTGACCGACGAGTGGAAGGCGCTGACCAAAGTGATCAACCCGTCAAGCACCAAGAGCGACCAATTGACCTTCCAATTTATTGCACCGGTGGCCACCACCGACTGTGAAGGTGCTGCTGTTGCTGCCGGTGTGCGCGTGGTGGAGCGTTTGTTCCTGCGCCCTGATGCAAACGATGCCAACAGCCTGGTGCTGGCCTGTGATGCCGGACGGATTAACCCGGCGATCCCTGCTGTGCCGCCCGCAGGCGCATCGCCGGGTAGTCCTGCTGTACCGCCTATCCTGGTGGGTATGACGGCTGCAGCGGATAAAACCGGTACCGTGATCATGAGTCATGTCGAGCATTTCCATATCCTGCTCACGACCATCAAATCCGATGGCAAGTTTGTCAATTACACGGTCAGTGACTATATGGGCATCGTGACGGCACCGGGTGTGTCTAAGCCACAGATTCTGGGTGTGCAGCTCGCGGTATTGGTGCGTTCTACTGAAAACACCAGTAGCACCGCGGTAGACCCGACTCAAGCATTTAAAATGCTGGATCAGAGCGTCAAGGTCGCGGCTACGGATGTGAAATCCAATCACTATGTGCGCCGTGTCTATTCCTCGACGATCGCGATACGAAATGGTTTTGGGAGTGCATCATGATATCCAAGATGTCTAAACATACACCTCACGCACAGCGCGGCTCTACACTGATTGCGGTGTTGATGATTTTGATCATGATCACCGTGATGGGCGTGATCGCGATGCGGCAGGGTCTGACCAGTTTGAATGTGGCAACCAATGCCCAAGTTCAAAGTTTGCTGGTTCAGTCTGCGGATACGGTATTGAATCAAATCAACCAGATCTCGGTTGCCGATATCAATAAGATTACGTCGCTGGCAAACGTGACCGGTGGTGCGCTGATCAGTACTGATCCAAACCGTGAGTATGTATTTTGCTATCGTCCGACCAATACCGATCCGTTTGGATTGTTTATTAACTCGAACGTTATTCAAGGTCAGGTGGATGGCACCGTGTCCAAGCTGGACATCGGCGGCGGCGGTTTTTGTGATCTGACTGCGGCGACCGACTACGGCAGTAGCCGCAAAGCCACCATCACCCAAGTCGCGGTGACCCAGCCGGTAGATCCGAGTATCTTGAAGCCGATGGCGTTGCTGAACCAAGATGGTACCAATGTCAGCGGCGGGACGCCATTGCCGACCGGATTTACCACCCAACAGCGTCTGCGCGTAATTTCGACCTCCATGCTGCCGGCTTTTTCGGCTAGTCCGGTCGCGGCAGTGCAGACCGATTGTATTGAAGGGAAAGTCAGTGACAATGCCGACGCACCCCTGCAAAACGTAGAAAATCTGACAGACTGTCTTGCGCGCAAAGGCATGCCTGCAAATACACAAGTGCAGGAATACAGCCTGAAAACCATACTGAGTGGTCCATAATTAGAGGGATAGGATTATGTTAAATAAAGCCAATCGGCCAGCGCCTACGACGCAACGCTCCGGCGTCTTTGTCGTCTCGCTTGGATATATGCTCGCGACGTTGATGTCGTCTACTGCATACGCCAATGATCTGGAAATCTACCAAAAGCCCTCACAGGGACAAAAAACCCTGATCATGATGCTGGACACCTCCGGCTCCATGGGTGCGGACGGCTCGCAGGGTGGCGCGGATTCGATCTATAACGACTACGCCTTGTCGTGTACACCGACCACGGCCAGTAGCGGCACGTCCCCAGCCTATAGCCGTAAATACTGTACGGTGACCTATTCGACCTCAGCGACCAGTAACTATCAGAAGTTGAAAAACTCCTGTGAAGTGATACCAAGCAATGGTGGACTGAAGTGCTACGAGCGCTTGACCCGTTTGAAGGACGGGATGTTCTCGGTGCTGGACAACACCACCGACGCCTCCTTGAACGACGTCTTTATGGGCGTGGGGAACTTTTCCTCCAATGGTGATGGTGTGTCTGGACAAATCCTCGTGCCCGCCAAGCAATTGGGCGCAGCCGGTTCGACCCAGCGGGTTAATCTTAAAACGGCGATTGCCGGATTGGTGGCCAACAACGGTACCCCATCCGCGCATGCGTATGGTGAGGCGGCTGCCTATCTGATGGGCACACGAACCACCAACTTGGGTACCCCGTACAACATCGCTAAACAGATGTGGTTTAAAGCGACGCCGGGTAGCAGTATGTCGAACCAAACCGTCTATTGGGGCACTTGCCAGTCTTGGGCGCCGGTCGATCTGGGCAATAGTCGTCAGCTCTGCGCCGAGACCATTACCCAAAGCATGGCAACATCGACGCGAATCAATGACGCGTTTTGGTCTTCACCAACGACTGCGACGACCTCGCCTATTCCTGTCGGCACGCCGACGACCACCACTACGGTCACCGCAACGAGCAGTACGAGCAGCAAGTATTCGTATACGATCTATTCAACCAGCTATACCGTGCCCCGTGCCTCGGATGCCAACAGTGGATTCACCTATTCGATTTTGAATAACCAAACTTATCCCGGCATCATCAATTCGGCGCAAACGGCCTATCTGTCGCCATTGCCAGCCAATTTGAATCTGGCCTGTGGACAGGGCGTCTACTTCCTGTCGGACGGTCAGCCCAACAGCTCGAGTACTTCTGAAGCCACCAGTATCATGACCAAAGCGTTGACCAGCTCAACCTTTACTCCGGCGACTTTTACCTGCCCAACCTCAGGAAACTATCTGCCGAACACTGCGTCTGATTCTGCGTGGAACTGCATGGGCAATTTTTCGCAAAAGCTGTATGACAAGACCGCCAACCCAAGTACCGTAAAAATCCAAACGGCCTTCGTTGGGTTCGGTAAGGACTTTAGCGGTATCAGCAATCCCTCTACCGCCAGTGTTGATGTGCTCAACGCCTGCCATCTGGGCTCACGCCTGACCGCATCGTCGACCGTCGCTTCGGACTCTTGTTCGACCGACGTCACCAACACCACGCTGAAAAACCCAGCCGGTGGTTATGGTAACGGTGTGTTTGTCAATGCATCGACACCGAGCGACGTGAACTTGAGTGTGAACAACTTCATTCAAAGCTTGGGTGACAACGTCATTACCCCCTTGGTGACCGGTTCGCCAACCATTCCGGTTGACGACCTGAACCCCAATGGCTTCCAACCCTACGGCTATCTGCGTCAGTTAGAGCCAAACCCTGCTAAAACGACGGTTTTGCTCTGGCGTGGGAACGTAAAAAAATACGCCACATCCAATGGTGCGTTTAAAGACGCTGGCGGCAACTTTGTATTTAATGCCAATGGTACGCTACGCACCAATACTACGGATCTGTGGAACGCAGCCACCAACGATGGTGCAATCATTGACCAAGGTGGTGCCTACTCACGGGTGCCATTGCCCGTGACCGGATCAACAACGACGGCCAATACCTTGCGCCCTCTGTGGACAGATGTCGGCTCGGTGAATACAACCACTGGCGTACTGAATCCAGTATCCAATGGCGCAGCATTAACCAATGTGGTCGGTGTGGTGAACAATGCGGTCTCCGACATTCCGAACCGTTTCGGTGCGACCACCAGTGGTGGTGTCTCGCCGATGAAGGACATGTCGCTGACCCAGAAGCTCTCTCTGATCAACTATCTGGGCTATAACCTGCCTGTCACGACCACCACCGCGATCCCCACGACGTTGACCGTGCCTGCGGCCAAATTCAATTCCATGGGGGGGTCGATTCACGGCAAGCCCATTCAATTGAGTTATAACGCCCGATTGAATAGCGACGGTACATTAGGTGCGCGGACTGAATCGGTACTCTACGGTTCGATGGAAGGCGCGCTGCATCTGGTCGATTCGACCACCGGTGTAGAACAAATGGTCTTTGTGCCGAAGGACATCCTGGCTGATCCGGTCATGAGCCGTGGTCTGCGGATGGGTGAGATCGACGGCACCACAGTGGGTGCACCGACCCAAGGTGTCGATGGTCCATGGGTTGCCGATCCAGCCTACCAAACCAGTAAAGGTGCAACACTGGCCGCATCGTCTCTTGTCGCCTCGCGCATGAATGTATACGGTGGTTTGCGTATGAGCGGCAGTGCATGGTTTGGTC
>JASLJP010000277.1 GCA_030152425.1 Aquirhabdus sp. | reverse complement strand
AGGAATGCGCGGTTGTGGTGCAGTTTGGGCGGCGGCGGCTTTTTTTTGCATAGCGGTCGGTGCAGGGCTCGTGTAGGGTTGCGTGTTGGTCATTCTATCGCCTCTAGGGTGCGCTGTGCGACGCGCAGCCATGCGCTACGCGCCCGCGGATTGGCCGAGACTTCAGCATCTGAAGGGGCGATACGGGCGATTTTTTTCAGGGTTTTGGTCTTGCTGATCAGCGGCATCGGTGTCCAACTGGAGTTGTCCACACTGCCATTGGCCGCTTCTTGGATAAACTGTTTGACGCGGCGATCTTCCAGCGAATGAAAGCTGATCACGGCCAGACGGCCTTCGGGTTTCAGGCTGGCGACGGCTTGCGGCAGGAACAGGTCGAGGTCGGCCAGTTCGC
This sequence comes from Aquirhabdus sp., assembly GCA_030152425.1. Taxonomy (GTDB): domain Bacteria; phylum Pseudomonadota; class Gammaproteobacteria; order Pseudomonadales; family Moraxellaceae; genus Aquirhabdus. The sequence goes on along the minus strand of JASLJP010000277.1, from coordinate 3,536 downwards.
GGTTGATGGCGATACGAATGGCCTGAAAGCTACGGGTGGCAGGGTGTTTGTGCTTTTCCCATTTTGGATGGGCGACCTTGACCACTTCGGCCAGCTCGGCGGTGGTTTCCATCCGGCCGTGCAGTTTGATGGCGCGAGCGATACGGCGGCTATGGCGCTCTTCGCCAAATTGGTACAGCACATCGGCCAGATCGGACTCTTCGATGGTCATCAGCCAGTCGGCGGCAGTGACGCCTTGGCTGTTGTCCATGCGCATATCCAGCGGACCGTCATTCATAAAGCTAAAACCACGTTCCGCCACATCCAACTGCGGCGACGACACACCGAGGTCGGCCATGATGCCATCGACGTGCGGGTGACCGAGCTGGGAGAGCTGCTGCTGCAGGTCGGCAAAGCTGGCATGGATCATGGTCAGACGGGGATCGGTCGCCGCCAGCCGCGCGCCTTCAGCCTGCGCATCCGGGTCTTTGTCAAAAGCGTAGACCTGACTGTCTGCGTCCAAGCGCGCCAACAGGGCACGGGTATGGCCGCCACGACCAAAGGTGGCATCGACGTAGACCCCCGTGCTGCGTCCCGCCAGCAGCGCATCGATGGTCTCGTCTAATAGCACCGACAAATGGGCGGCAGGCGCCTCTGTGGATACGGTGGATGATGCGAGAACCTCAGTCATGCGTTTGTCTTGCCTTTGAAAAATGCGAATGGCGCGCTGGTGGATCAAAAAAAGGAATGGCATTTGCAAGGATAAAGGGCTGCTGCCCCTGCGCGGCGACGCTGCATTCGAGCAGAGCCGTGCTGCAATCCAGCATTATCGCAGTCAGGGGGAGCGCGTCAAGGCACTCATGGCAAAAATGGGCACTAAAAGCATTGCAACGGTAAAATAAAATGCAATAGCATGCTCTGATTGTGATCTGCTTCACAGCTTATGCGCAGTTTCGTCATTTGGCGGTGCTAGACTTATATGCTAAACGTAGAATATAAAACGCGATTGTAGATTGATTGTAAGGCAACGTTGTAAAGCTTGGTGGTATTATAGCGTGCTTGCGATATAGCACTGGATCGTTGCGGGGGAGCTGTCAAATGATGACAGAACGCAACTCTTATTAGGAAAGGACTCTTTAGTGGCACGCCCGATAGCACTCATCGTAGATGACGAAGAAGATTTATTGACGCTTATGCGCCTGACGCTGTTACGGATGGGTGTAGATACCGAAACCGCCGCAACACTCAAGGACGCCGAGCGCTGGCTCAAACGCCAAAGCTTTGATTTCTGTTTGACCGACTTAAACCTGCCCGATGGCAGTGGCTTAAGCCTCGTCAGTCAAGTCGCCGCCGACTTTCCCGACATGCCCATCGCGGTCATCACCGCCTATGGCAGCATGGACGTCGCCATTGATGCCTTAAAAAAAGGCGCATTTGATTTCGTCAGCAAGCCCGTCGAGCTGGCGCGGCTGCGCACCTTGGTCGAACGCGCCCTGCAAGTCAACGCCCCATCACCCGCTGCCGACAAAGACGCCCAGCTCAGCGAAAACCTGCTGATCGGCAAAGCCCCCGTCATGCAAATGCTGCGGACCACGCTGACCAAGCTGGCACGCTCGCAGGCACCGGTTTATATCAGTGGCGAGTCCGGTACAGGTAAAGAAGTCGTCGCCCGTCTGATCCACCTCCTCAGTCCACGCAGCAGCGGCCCGTTTATTCCCGTCAACTGTGGCGCGATTCCGGCCGAGCTGATGGAAAGCGAATTTTTCGGCCATAAAAAAGGCAGTTTTACCGGCGCCAGTGAAGACAAGCTCGGCTTGTTTCAGTCTGCGCATGGCGGCACGCTGTTTTTGGACGAAGTCGCCGATCTGCCGCTGACCATGCAGGTCAAGCTGCTGCGTGCGATCCAAGAAAAGAAAGTGCGTCCCATCGGTACTCAGACGGAAGTCTCGGTCGATATCCGTCTGCTCAGCGCCACGCATAAAAACCTGCAAGCGCAGGTCAATGCCGGGGGCTTCCGCCAAGATTTGTTCTATCGGATCAACGTGATTGACGTGCAAGTCCCGCCACTGCGTGAGCGCGGCGACGACATCCTGCTCTTGGCCGATACCTTCTTGCAGCGCCTGTGCACCGACTGGGGCATCGCCTCACCGAAGCTATCCAAGGCCGCACAGCAACAACTGCTCAGCTATAGTTTTCCGGGCAACGTACGTGAACTGCAAAACACCCTTGAGCGCGCCCTGACCCTGTGTGACGACGGCATCATCATGCCTGAGCACTTAAAGCTCAACGCTGCCCACCAGTCTGCCGACAGCGCGCTGTCTGCCAGCTATGACCATGCTTCGTTTGAGCGTGCCGGACTGAAACAGCCCTTGGGTGAAGGTCAGACGGGCACGCCCGCCAGTCTGGTCGCCGTACCATCGCTGAAAAACCTGCCGCCACAAGGTCTTGAGGTCTATCTGCAAGACATCGAGCGTCACATCATCCAGCAGGCGCTGGACGCCAGCCTGTGGAACCGCACCGCCGCTGCGAAAAAGCTCGGGATGTCATTCCGCTCGCTGCGCTATCGCCTGAAGAAATTGGGCTTAGGCACCGATCTGGATAAAGACGATCTAGAAGAAGACGAAGGCCGCGCCCAAGAAGGCTAATCCCCGCCCTGCTGCCGTGGGCGGGTGAGGGTATTAATCCACGATCTCGATGACATTGTTGGGATTTGGATTCTTGGCCGGACGCGATTTCGGGGCTTTGGGCACACTGCCGCTGGGCATCGTGCTCACCACCACACCGCCATTCTTGCCTTTATTATCTTTGTCCTTGGTCACGACCGCGCCTTGTCCGGGCGCGGTGGTCGGCAGGACGGGCGCCAGACTGGCACTGAGTGCGCCGATCACCTTTTGCAGGGCGATATCGCGCGGGTCGGCATTGTCGTCATTGCTCTTCACGGGTTTAAGCTCGGCTTCCGGCACTTGGATGTCTGGGTCGATGCCCGTGCCTTCGATCAGTTTGCCATTCGGAGTGTAATAGCGTGACACCGTCATCTTGATGGCATGCCCTTGGCCGATCGGCCAAATCTTCTGCACGGACCCTTTGCCATAGCTGGTCATGCCATAGACCTTGGCGCGATGATGATCGCGTAACGCAGCCGTCAGTACTTCGGCGGCTGAGGCCGAGTAGTGGTTGATCAAGATATTGACCGGAATGCGGGGATAGCGCTCCGGTGTCACCACGCGATAGTACTTGGCCGGCTCACTGCGACCTTGGGTCGAGACGATCACCCCTTCGTTTAAAAAATCATTGGCCACTTCGATGGCTGCCGCCAGTAGCCCACCCGGATTGTCGCGCAGATCCAAGACGATGCCTTTGAGCGAGCCGTTCTCATATAGTGGATCCAATGCCGCCGTGATCTGTTCCCCTGTCTGGGTTTGAAACGCGCGAATCTGCAGCACCACGATCCCGCCGGGCTGCGTCAGCACCTTCACCGCGTTGTCCTCGGGGATCGCCAGCATGACCCGCAGCTCACGCGGATGGTGGGCAGGCTGCATCACCGACAGGCGTACAAA
>JASLJP010000031.1 GCA_030152425.1 Aquirhabdus sp. | reverse complement strand
TAGCCCATATAGCGCGTCGTATTCAGATCTTGCGTGATGTCATTGACTTGGATCTCGTGCTGCACCACCGCGTAGGACGAGGAACCCATGCGACTGTTCACGTTGCGTTGCAGCAGGATACGGCCGCCCGGATTCACTTTTTCATTGTAATAACGAAACACCACGTCGCGCGTGGTGATGTCATCGGCAAATTCAGGCAGGACGATATTCGGGTTGTTGATCAGGTTGACCGCATCAATACGGAAGAAGCGTCCGGCATTGTCATAGATGTTTAGGCTGGAGCCTTCAGGGGTGCAGCTATCACGCAGGCGTACGCCACCCCGGAAATTCTGCGCACCCAAGTCGATACTGTAGGCTTGAGCCGGCGCATCATAAATGTGGTGGGCTTGAGGGCTGCTGTATTTGCTCAGGCTGCAGCCGGACAGCAGCAAGCCGCCAATCGCGACGAGGGTGAGATTGCGCGGCAGGCGTGACGTTGCTAAGTGTTTCACGATGGACTCGTGCTCCATTCCATGGTTGGTGATGCTCATCTAAGCTCCTTGACTAGCCGCCTCTAAAGTCGTCCAGCGTTCTAGGTGATCTAGTATTTGTTGTTCTATCTCTGAGAGACGTGTCGAAGCACTGGTTGCTGCCACCGGATCGGTGACAAACCATGTGCTATCCGCCAATTTTGCTTCTAAAGCAGCCTGTTCCGCTTCGAGCGCCGCAATCGCGGCCGGCAATCCGTCCAATTCTCTTTGGTCTTTATAACTCAATTTTACGCTTTTGGGTAATGCTTTTGGTGTCGCAGTTGTTGAAGCGGGCTTATTTACTACAGCCGGTGTTTTTTTCATGCGCGCTTGCACCTCGCGCTGAGCGAGGTAGTCCTTGTAGCCACCGATGTATTCTTCCACGCCACCTTTGCCATCAAATACCCACGTCGAAGTCACGACCTGATCTACAAAGGCGCGGTCATGGCTGATCAAGAGCAGGGTGCCCGGATAGTTGGCGATGGTTTCTTCCAGCAGCTCCAAGGTCACCATATCCAGATCGTTGGTGGGCTCATCGAGGATCAGCAGATTGGAGGGTTTGATCAGCAAACGCGCCAACAGCAGGCGGTTACGCTCTCCCCCGGACAGTGCTTTGACCGGTGTACGGGCGCGTGCCGGGGAGAATAGGAAGTCCTGCAGATAGCTGAGGATATGCCGACGACTGCCGTTGATGTCGATAAAGTCCGAACCCTCACTGACGTTTTGCAGCACGGTTTTTTCGAGGTCCAACTGATTGCGTAGCTGGTCAAAGTAGGCGACTTCGAGCTGCGTTCCGGTCTTGACCGTACCTGCAGTTTTTTCGATTTCGCCCAGCAGGGCGCGGATCAGGGTGGTTTTGCCCACACCGTTGTCACCGATCAGGCCGATTTTGTCCCCGCGCATGACCATGGCGGAGAAGTCTTTGATCAGCGTGCGATCCCCGTAGCCGACATCGAGGTGTTCGATATCAAAGACCAGCTTGCCTGAACGGGTGGCGTCTTGCACCACCAGCGATACATTGCCTTGTTGGTTGCGGCGTGCTTTATGTTCTTCACGCAGTGCTTCCAGCGCACGGACGCGGCCTTCATTGCGGGTGCGGCGTGCCTTGATGCCTTGGCGGATCCACACCTCTTCTTCAGCCAGCTTTTTGTCAAAGTTGGCACTTTGCTTTTCTTCAGCCTCTAATTGCTGCGCTTTGAGCTCGAGATAGCGCGCATAGTTACCTTCATAGCCACGCAGCACCCCACGATCCAGTTCGACGATGCGCGTAGCCAGACGGTCGACAAAGGCGCGATCATGGCTGATAAACATCAGGGTCAGGTTCGGCCAGTCGAGCAGGAACTGCTCCAGCCATTCAATACTCTCGACGTCCAGATGGTTGGTTGGCTCATCTAGCAAGAGCAGTTCTGGTTGAGTCAGCAGGGCACGTGCCAGTAATACGCGGCGTTTACGACCACCGGACAGATCGGCGAGGTCGGCACTGCCATCCAAGCCCATTTTGCCCAAGATGGTGTCGACCTGACGCTCCAGCGCCCATCCATCACCATCGTCGAGCTTGCTCTGCAGGTCGCTCATATGCTCGCAGGCCGCCATATCGCCGAGCGCACAGGCCTCACTTGCCGTATGATAGTCGATCAGCACTTGGGCGATCGGACCAGCACCGGCTGCCACGATGTCCGCGACATGACCGGATGACATGGGCACGTCCTGCTCCAGCATGGCGATGCGCAGGCCGCCTTGTTTGGCGATCTCGCCTTTATCGGGCAGCAGATCGCCGTTGGTCAGTTTAAGCAGGGTAGACTTGCCCTCACCGTTACGACCGATGATACAGACACGCTCACCGCGTTCGATCGACAGACTTGCGCCATCCAGGATCGCAGGGCCGCCAAAAGCCAGTTGAATGTCGCGTAGGGTAAGCAGTGCCATGTCGTCTGTGTTTCCGTATAGAGGTTTCGTACCAAGTACGAATAGAGGTATAGCATCCGTGCGCTTAAAAACCATCGGCAAACTTGCCGGGTTGATGCGTGGTTAATCCAGATTCAATTCAATCGATGTGAAAGATTTTAGCAAGGGCGATATGATGAACGAACATTGTGACAAACACCAGTTAGATGAGCGTATAGATCAAGGAAATGGTCAATCTGTGCAGATTTTGCAGCAGCGGGTGGATGAGCTGGAAATGCGCGCGGCGTTTTTGGATGATTTGGTGGAGTCATTGAACAGCATCGTCGGTGAGCAGGCGCAGTTGCTGATGGATCTGCAAGCCCAAATGCGCGTGTTGTACAGCCGCCTCGAATCCGCCAATAAGGGTGAAGGCATCGCCACTTTTGATGCTGCCCAGGATCGCCCACCGCACTATTAATCACCCTTAGCGGCCACTGTCCCGCTGCCCCACAAGTTATCCCCAAAAGTTGGGGGTAAGTGTGGGGAAGAGTTGCGGACAAGTCGGACTATTCTTTTTAAAAACATTCGATTACGTTGGTACGCTGTAATTTGACGCGTTTGGGCGGCCGTGCCACACGGTCGATCAGCAGCTAACCGATTTAGGGTTAATCCCTAGACGATCCGGCGGGATGTGAGCCTGCGTCACCCCTCAAACAGCAAGCCTTGGCGTGCATCTCGCTGCGCCAGCCGCGTTTTGCTGTCGGCCTTTAAGGCACCGTGTTGGTCACCCATTTCCAGTTGCAGCAATCGTGCTTTGATCTCCAGCCCGCCGGCAAATCCGGTCAGCGTCCCGTCGCTGCCCACCACGCGATGACACGGCACGATGATTGAAATCGGGTTGCGGCCATTGGCTGCCCCGACCGCACGGACGGCTTTGGGATTGCCGATCTGGCAGGCGATCTGGGCATAGCTACGTGTCTCGCCATAGGGAATGGTTAACAGCGCCTGCCAGACCTGCTGTTGAAAAGGCGTTCCTTGTGCATGAAGTGCGATATCGAACTGGGTACGCTGTCCGCTAAAGTATTCCTGAAGCTGCTGTACGACGTTCTGCAGAGTAGGGTGATGGGGTGTAGCCACCATCGCGCCCAAAATCACGCGATTGGGACGCTCGTTCGGCCACAGCAGTGCACAGAGCTGATCATCCTGGGCAACCACGGTGAGCGGGCCGACCGGCGAGTCGATCTGTGTATAGTGAAAGGTCATGCTCGGCTCCTGACGCAGTGTAGCGGGTGACGATCATCTCAGTGTATGCCATTCACACGCCGCCGTGTAGGCGTGCAAACAGCCAGCCCAGCATGGCTCAAAAATGTGATATGCAACCGCATGGCCGTCGTTTAAGTGTGAAATTTAGCCCTTAGACACCTATGGTCAAATTTGTTTTGGGCTGTATAGCGTGAAATGGTGGCGATAGATTTCATCAGAGGTGCGGAAAGTCAGTTACAAAGCCTTGCCGAATCTGCGTGTTTACTGC
>JASLJP010000220.1 GCA_030152425.1 Aquirhabdus sp. | reverse complement strand
ATGATTGGCTTAGTGGTGGTGTCGTAGGCTGTGCTTTATCACTACCCTGTGAAAATAGGCAAAGCACAGCTTCCGCACCGTTTAAAAGGCTAACAGATATAAATGATATGAATTGCTAAAAATTGTTGCTAATCGGTGAGGCTTCGCAACAGATGCACGCAAAATGAGCAATACATCGCATTGCCTGCCCTGATTTATTGCGGTGGGGTGTAATACGGCTTGCGCACGCGTGGTGTTTTGATAAAACGCGCCGGATTGATTTGTGCCATCAGCGGTGCAGGCAGGGGCAGTGGCTCGCCCAATATCTGACTGGCCAGCGCCTCGGCGCACAGCGGAGCAAAAGAAAATCCTTTCGACCCCAAGCCCGTCAGCGCATATACGCCAGTCATTTCAGGCACTGCACCCACCAGCGGCATCGAGTCGCGCGGCAGCGCACGCAGGCTGGCGCGACCCTGCCATGCTGCGACATCGGGTAGGGTCTGGGCATAGTCGGGATAGGCGCTGTGCAGCAGCTCATAGCAGACCTGATGCTCGCCCTCGCGCAGTGCGGTGGACGTATCGTCACGCACAAAACTGGAGCCGAGCAGCACCTGCTGATCAAAGCGGACAGCATAACCGCCATAGCCGAGCGCGACACGCGGACGATCGGTGCTGGCGGCACACCATGACATCTGACCGCGGATCACGGTTAGCGGTGGCAGGGTGGGGCATAGTCGCGTACTGTCTTTGGCAGCCGCCACGATCACCTGCTGCGCGGTGGCGATTACGGCATCTTCATTGCCCATGATCTGCCAGCCTGCCCCATCCTGAGGCAGCAGTCGTGACACCGTACCCTGCACGAGGCGGATCAGCGGCGAAGCCAGTACCCGATCGCGCAGTGCCAGCGGATTGAGCACCGCCGCCGCAGGCAGCGACAGGTGATGCGCCGTGCTGGTCATTCCGCTCACGGCGTGTACCGCCGCTGGGTCGAGTCGTTCGGCCAGCGCACTGGGGTAGTCGGCTGCTTGGGCAAATTCATCAGGGCTGGCCAGCAGCAGTGCGCCGGTGGCCGTGACGACATCATCCGCCCATGCCTGCCACCAGCGCGCCGTCGACAGGCCGCCTTGGGTCTGCAGATTGTGCGCCACGCGGGCGAGCTTGGGCAGTTTAGACAGCAGCAGTGCACGCGGGTTGCCTGAGCCGCCCGCCAGTGGGGCTGTTTGCTCGATCAGCGTCACCCGATGACCGCGCAGTGCCAGCGCATGCGCCATCGACAGCCCGGCGATGCCCGCACCGATCACCACCAAGGCATCTGTTGAGTCTGGGGGAATGGTCTGTGCCGCTGGATGGAGCGCAGCCTCTACCCCGATGCACAGATCCAGCGTGAGGCGCTCATCGGCAAAGATCAGGCGGTGGATGCCCGCGATGGCGGGCGGGTATTGGTGGGCGAGCAGGGTATACAGCGGTGTATCTGCAGGCTGTGGCTGCAGCGCGGCCAGCGGGATCGGCTGGTCGCTTGTGATACGGAGGTGTAGACGGCTGCTGTTCTTCGGTCGTGCGGCGCGCCACGCGTGCCACAGTGCAAACAGCACGCGGCCGTCGCCCAGCGCCGGCAGCGTCAGAACGAGACAGGCTCGGTCAGCCAGGGTATGCAATGCGAGGGATGATGGGTCTGGATCAGAGGGATTCATGAGGCGCTATACGCGGTCGCGGCAGCGTTTACCAGCGACGATTGCGACGGCTAAAGTAGTTGGCACAGATATAGCCGATCAGCGCACCGATCAGGATCGCCACCGCGCCATAGATAAACATCTGCGCCCCGCGATCACTCTGCAGCACCTTGACCTGTACGGTCAGATTGTCGTTTTCCAGTTGCAGGGTCTGGTTCTTGGCCAGTGCTTCTTGGTTGGCTTTTTCCAGTTGATTGAGGCGTGTGGTTTGGCTGTTGACCTGCTTGGTCAGATTGGCGATCTGGGTTTCCATGCTCGGACGTACCGGCGCAACGGGTTTGCCCGCGACTGCTGCGGTCGTCGTAGTGGTCGTCGCCGCTGCGGCTTTGCCACTGGCGGCGTTGGTCGGGGTTGCGGCCGGGCTAGAGGCCGCTGTGGCTGCAGGCGCGGATGCCGGCGCAGCATGGACGCCGCTGCTGCACAGGGCGAGCAGAACCAGTAGGGCGGCGACTTTAGAATCAGCAAGGACGTTCATAAACGCGTAAATCCGTAAAGGGTACAAATAGGGCGTGCGCGTTTAGGCGACAGGCTGCGGCAGGGCTTGGATAAAGGGCTTGACCACCACCGACTCATACACGCCATTCAGCACAAAAGGATCTTGCGCCAGCCACGCATCAATCGCCGCACGATCCGGAAAATTCAGCACCAAAAAGCTGCCGGTAAACCCAGTCGGCGGCACGTCGTGGGTGGTCGGGCAGGGACCGGCGATGACCAGCTGTCCTGCCGCCTGTAGCGCTTGTAGACGGGCGAGATGGTCAGGGCGCAGGGCTTTGCGTTGCTCTAGGGTGTTGGGTGCATCGGTGGCATATACGGCAAATAAAGGCATGGTCTCATCCAAAATAATTAACAAACCGACTTAGGGTTTTTCGACGCTATCGGGCGTCTTGAAATGATTGCGCAGCAGCACGAACTGACCGATCATAAACACCAGCATGATCGCGGTGCCGCCAAAGACTTTGAAATTAATCCACTGCTCAGGGAACTGGAAGGCAAACAGTAAATGCAGGCCGCCCAGCGCAAAGAAAAACACCGCCCACGTCAGGTTCAGTTTTTTCCACGCGCTATCCGACAGGTCGAGCGCCGACTGCAGGAAACGTTTGATCAGCGGGGTCGATGGTTTGCCGACCATCGGACTGAGCAGGAACGCCACGCCAAAAATCCAGTTGATGATGGTTGATTTCCAGCGTAGCCAGTAGTCGTCGTGCATATAGAGCGTCAGACCGCCAAAGGCCAAGGTCAGCACCAGCGTGATCCACTGCTGTTTTTCCAGACGCCATTTTTGCAGGGCGAAGTGCAGGCTATAGATGATGACACTGGAAATGATCAGACCTTGGGTCGCAACAAAGATCGATTGAGTCTTGGCAAGGACAAAGAATACAACCAAAGGCACAAAGTCCAGCAATGCTTTCATGCTACGCTAACCACATCAAATAAAGGTGGAAGTATAGATGATCCTGCGGGCGGATTTACATACGCACAGCTACTTTTCTGATGGGCAATTGTCACCCACGGCGCTAGTCACGGCTGCCCATGCGGCAGAGATCACCCATTTCGCCCTGACCGACCACGACACCCTCGCTGGACTGCCCGAGGCACGCCTTGAAGCACAGCGTTTAGGGCTGCATTTGATCGACGGCGTCGAGCTGTCGACCCAGTGGACGCGTGCCACCACCAAGCGCGCCGTATCCATCCATATCGTCGGCCTCGGCATGACCGACTGCACGGCGCTGAATGCAGTCTTAGACGTGCAAAAAGACATCCGCGCCCGCCGCGCCGAAGCCATCTGTCAGAAACTGGAAAAGATCACCAAAAAATCCGCGTGGGAGGCCGTACTCGCCTCGGCAGGGGGGCGCGCCGAAGGCATCACGCGGGGTCATATCGCCCAGTGGATGGTCGATGCCGGTATCGTCATGAAGATGCAGCAGGCCTTTGACCGCTACTTGGGCGAGGGCAAATCCGCCCATGTGCCACTGGAGTGGCTACCGATGGCCGATGGCATCAAAGCCATCGTCGACAGTGGCGGCCAAGCCGTGCTCGCCCATCCGACGCGCAACAACCTCACCTCGACCGCCCTGCGTCACCTGCTCGTCGACTTTAAAGCCGCCGGTGGCCGTGCCATCGAGCTACCGCCGATCAACGAGCCACCCGCCACGCGTGGCATGATCAACCGCCTCGTCAAAGAACACGACTTCCTCGTCTCCACCGCCAGCGACTTCCACGGCGGCCAAATGGTCTGGAACAAACTCGGTCAGGTGCCCCAGCTTAGCGAGGGGCAGGTCGGGGTGTGGGAGGTGTTGGGGTAGGGGGTTACTTTGCTGCAGCTTCTCGCTCTGATAGTCGGTCTAACAGTTTTAAGCCATCGGTCGCATTGCCATGTTTTGCCCGTGTGATAAAACGCAGATGTGCATCATGCTCAACAAGCGCAATTGTCGCTAACTCATCGATCAATTTGTTGACACTGATATGACGCGCAGACGCCAGCGCTTTTAAGCGGTCGTGCTTTTCGTCAGGCAGTCTAATGGTTAATGTGCTCATATTTGACTCCGCCAATTCGTCATAAATTGTTGAGGGGTACACACGGATAGCTGCGGAAAGAGTAGCTCGCCGCCCTTTAGGTCTTTAATATTATTGCTAATAATGCATTTTGCATTGCCCGCGATAGCGAGTTCAATGAGGAAGTTATCACTTTCATCTTTAAGATTCGGTCGCCATGCAAAATAAATTTCGACCCACTGCGAGACTGAAAAAAGCGCATCTAGAAATTGTTCTGCTTCATCTTGGGTAAAGTGACAAGATGTCATGACATCAGCCCGTTGGGTAATGGCTTCATATTCCAAGAACAAGGCGTTTGAAATCAGTGGCTTTATCTCGCCTAAAAATATCAGACGTAGCAGATCTCGGCTAACGCTGTCGCCTGCACGAATAGCACTGACAATGACATTGGTATCGATGACTACTTTCATAGACAATTGATAGCATATGCGCTATCAATTGTAAAGTGAGTCAGCGCAGTGACTAGGTCAGTAAAGCAACAATGAGCATCTTGGAATGGGGTATAAATGGGTATGATTTTGGGTCTCTTGGTTGGGTATGCAGGCTTCGCCCGCATACCCAAGCCGTCTTATCCCTTCCTGACATACTCATTAAAGAACGCCACCGTCCGCTGCCACGCAAGCTTGGCGGCTGCCTCGTCGTAGCGTGGGGTGGTGTCGTTGTTAAAGCCGTGCTGGACACCGGGGTAGATGTAGGTGGTGCATTTCACGCCTGCGGCTTTGAGTGCGGTCTCATAGGCCGGCCAGCCGGCGTTGATGCGCTCGTCGAGTCCGGCATACTGGATCAGCAGCGGGCTTTTGATCTTGGCGGCGTCTTCAGCGCTCGGCTGACCACCGTAGAACGGTACGGCAGCGGCGAGGTCCGGTAGCTGGGTCGCCAGGTAGTTTGAAATCCCGCCGCCATAGCAGAATCCGACCACACCGACTTTGCCATTGCCCTGTGGCAGTGCCTTGAGATAGGCCGCGGCCGCGAGGAAGTCTTGCTTGCTCTTGCTTTGATCCAGTTTGCTAAACAGCTCGCGGGCTTTGTCTTCATCGCCGGGATAGCCACCCAGTGGGGTCAGCGCATCCGGGGCAAAGGCGATAAAATTATCCAAAGCCAGACGGCGTACGATGTCTTCGATATGTGGATTTAAGCCACGGTTCTCATGCACCACGAGGATGGTCGGCAGTTTTTTGCTGCTCTTGGCTGGCGCGGCATAGTAGCCTTTGATTTTGCCGTTGCCACTCGGCGAGTCGATCTCGCGGTACTCGGCGGTGATGCGTTTATCATCGGGCGCGATCACGGTTGCTGCCGCAAAGTTTGGACTCAGCGCCGCCAGATAGCCCGCTGCAGTTGCACCAGCGACCGCATAGCGCGCGGCTTTGTCCAAAAACTCACGGCGG
>JASLJP010000213.1 GCA_030152425.1 Aquirhabdus sp. | reverse complement strand
AAGGGGTCGACCATTGGTGGCAATGTGTGGCTGACCCGCAGTGTGCCGGCACATAGCCATATTACCCAACAGGATGCCTCTCACCAAAAGAGCGTTCCATAAAACTTAAAAGAGATGTGCAGCATTGAAGGCTCAGCGGTTGATGGCGATCATCAACTGCGCTCTGAACGGCTGCCTAGGCGTTCAGCGCATATGAATTTTTGTTGATTTTTTGTGCAGATGTAAGCAAGAAAATGTATAAATATTCTTGAGATAGGTGTGCTTATTAACTTTGTATATAAGTTATTCGTATTTTGAGATAAGGGTGTTTGGTTTACGCTAGCTGCATCGAATGTGTCATCGCTTGAGTCGCCGCGATGGGGTTGTTGTCGTGCGAAGTTTTAGTTGTAGACGTACTTTAAAACCGTAGTTTGTGTCGTTACTTCCTTTTTTTGATCTCACGTTTTATTCTTCATAGGAGCCAGTCATGGCGAAAAATCAGGATATTCATCCTCAGGCTTTGGGCGATAATGCCGCCCGCCAGCTTGCCAATGCCACCAAAACAGCCCCGCAGCTATCGACCATCACCCCCCGTTGGTTGGTGCATCTGCTGCAGTGGTTGCCCGTTGAAGCCGGTATCTATCGTGTCAACCGCGTGAGCAATGCTGACGACATCAAGATCGCCTGCACCCAGCGCGATGAGTCTGTGTTGCCGCAGACCTTTGTCGACTACGACACCACCCCGCGTGAATATTTCTTAAATGGCGTGTCTACCGTACTCGATGTGCACACCCGTGTCTCCGACCTGTATAGCAGCCCACACGATCAAATCCGTGAACAGCTGCGTCTGACCATCGAAACCATTAAAGAACGCCAAGAAAGCGAACTGATCAACAATCCTGAATACGGTCTATTGGCCAGCGTTGCCGATTCACAGCGCATCTCCACCCTGACCGGTGCACCGACCCCGGATGATCTCGATGACCTGATCGGAAAAGTCTGGAAAGAGCCAGGTTTCTTTTTGGCCCATCCCGCCGCGATCACCGCGTTTGGCCGCGAGTGCACCCGCCGCGGTGTGCCGCCACCGACCGTCAGCCTGTTTGGTTCGCAGTTCATCACGTGGCGTGGTCTGCCGCTGATTCCATCGGACAAAATTCCGGTTGAAGATGGCAAAACTAAAATTCTGCTGATCCGTGTCGGTGAGAAGCGTCAAGGTGTGGTCGGTCTGTTCCAACCAGGTCTGGCGGGCGAACAAGCCCCAGGTCTGTCGGTACGTTTTATGGGAATTAACCGCAGTGCAATCGCGTCGTATCTGATTTCGCTGTATTGCTCGCTGGCGGTGCTGACTGAAGATGCGTTGGCGGTTCTCGAAGACGTGGAGATTGGCAAATATCATGACTATACCGACAAGTACAAGTAATCCCGTGCCATCCTCTGGGGCTTCGGGCTTGACGTCGGGTGTGGCGCCTGCGGGTTTGCCCGATGAGTCGATCCTGAACCAGATCGCAAGCGCACTGTTTGCGGCACTCCCCGGTGAGGCGCCAGCATTGGTGAATCACTTGGGCGCGCCCGCAAGCCCACCACAGCCTGCCGATCCGTATCTGGCGCTGGGTGGTCGTGTGCCTGCGCTGGCGACGGGTCGTGCCTTAAACCCAGAGCTGCCGCATAACGTGCCCAATCTGCCGGACTCACCGGAACGCAAAACAGCCTCACTGCCGATCGTCGGTGGGGCGAATCTGCCGCAGATTCCCTACCCACCGGTGACGCCGGAAGTTGCGACCGTGACGCCGAGTCTGCCAGTTTTGGCGGGTTCCCCGTCACCGACCGTGGTCGGCAACGACTCCCCGTTCTACTACCTGCAAGGCAGTAGCGCGAGTCATCCCCCGCAAGCGCCAGATCCATTGCTGGCGCTCGGTGGTCGTGCACCTGCGGCTGCAACCAGCCAAGGGTTGAGTACCCATACACCTACCTTGCCGAGTAATGAGCCTTCTTTGGCTGATGCCGGTCAGGGCGCAGAGTCGTTGCCCGTGGTCGGTGGTGCCAATGCACCGGCACTCCCAGCCCGTACGCCGGCTCCTGTGGCTACCTCGGATGTGACCTCACTGACACCCAGTGTGCCAGCGGGTATCGGGGGGGGCGCTGCGCCGAGTACGGCGTTTGGTCGTGAGCAGGCACCAAGTTCACCGTATTACTTCTTGAATGAAGGCGGTGCACCGGCGCCTGCAGCACCCGCCCCAGTGGCCGCAACGGACATTCCCGACGAGGCGCTGTTTGCCCAGTCATATGGATTGCCCGGTGCGGATGCGCTGAAAGCGCTGTTGTCAGGCAGTACCTCAAACCGTCCTGCGCCCAGTGCGGCGCCAGCCGCCAGTCCATCAGGCTTTTATTTTCTGGACGTGCCAAGCAGTGGCTCGGCATGGCAGGACAAACCGCAGACCATTATCCCGGTCAGCAGCAGCCATCAGCCGTTTGATGTGCAGTCTGTGCGTCGTGATTTCCCGATCTTGCAAGAGCGGGTCAATGGTCGGCCGCTGGTCTGGTTTGATAACGCCGCAACGACGCATAAGCCGAAGTCGGTCATTGAGCGCGTGTCATATTTTTATGAGCACGAAAACTCGAACATCCACCGTGCTGCGCATGAGTTAGCAGCGCGTGCGACCGATGCCTACGAGCATGCGCGCAAAACCATTGCGCGTTTCTTGGGCGCCAAGTCACAGGATGAGGTGATTTTTGTCCGTGGCACGACTGAAGCGATCAACTTGGTCGCCAAGACGTGGGGCGTGCAAAACATCGGCGCCGGTGATGAGATCATCGTCTCCAATCTCGAGCATCACGCCAACATCGTGCCGTGGTTTCAGTTGGCCAAGCAAGTCGGCGCTAAACTGCGGGTGATCCCCGTGGATGACAGCGGCCAGATTCGTCTGGATGAGTACCGCAAGCTGCTAAACGACCGAACCAAGATCGTCTCCATCACCCAAGTGTCCAACGCACTGGGGACTGTGGTGCCGGTGGCGGAAGTGATCGCACTGGCGCATCAAGCCGGCGCGAAAGTGCTGGTCGATGGGGCGCAGTCTGTTGCGCACTTACGGGTCGATGTCCAGGCCTTGGATGCCGATTTCTTTGTGTTCTCAGGACACAAGATCTTTGGCCCGACAGGGATCGGCGTGGTCTATGGCAAGGCCGACTTGCTGGAAAAAATGCCGCCTTGGCAAGGCGGCGGCAACATGATCCAAGACGTGACCTTCGAGCAAATTATTTTCCAACCTGCGCCGAACAAGTTCGCAGCAGGGACGGGAAATATTGCCGATGCGGTCGGCCTCGGTGCTGCGATTGAGTATGTGGAACGCTTAGGCCTCGAGAACATTGCTCGCTATGAGCATGATCTGCTGGAGTACGGTCAGCATGGGTTGTCCAGTGTCCCCGGTCTGCGTTTGATCGGCACGGCACGCGACAAAGCCAGTGTCATGTCGTTTACGCTGGAAGGCTATGATAACGAAGAAGTCGGCAAGGCCTTGAACAAAGAAGGCGTTGCTGTACGGACCGGGCATCACTGTGCCCAGCCGATCCTGCGTCGCTTTGGCGTAGAGACCACGGTACGTCCCTCGCTGGCGTTTTACAACACGACGGAAGAGATTGATCTGTTGGTGTCGGTGCTGCATCAGTTGCGCCGTGCGCGGAGTATCCGCCGCTAAAGCGCTGTCGTGATTAAGCTATGGCAACAAAGCCACTGACCCTCGGGTTGGTGGCTTTTTTATGTGCGGCGCTTTTATCCATACTCAGGGTGAATATTCCCTATAATGCGTATAGAAATCTTGAGGATAGATCCAGATGGTAAATCCGGTAATTCGCGCGATGCAGGTCGAAGATATCGCCGCAGTGGTGGCCATCGAACGCCAAGTCGAGTTTCATCCGTGGAAAGCAGAGCAGTTTAGCGAGAGTTTGGCAGCCGGCACGCGTGGTACGGTGATCGTCGACGGCGCGACGATCTTGGGCTTTTGTCTGCTGCAGCCGGTGCTGGATGAGGCCAATCTGCTGTTGATGGCCATTGATCCTCGTATGCAAGGCCAGGGGCTGGGCTACCAACTGCTTGACGCATCGGTCGAGCAATTGGGTGAGGGCTGTGTGATGGTGTTTTTAGAGGTGCGCCAGAGCAATGCGGCGGCGATTGCCTTGTATGA
>JASLJP010000212.1 GCA_030152425.1 Aquirhabdus sp. | reverse complement strand
TGGTGAACTTCACCATCAAATCCGACCCATCAGGCGGCTCGTTGTCATCGCCACAAGCGATCACCAACACCAGTGGTCTGGCCAGTGTGACCTATACTGCCGGTTTGACATCAACCCTGACCGATGCCGTGAAGATCCAAGCGACTGCTACAGGTGGCTCACCCGCCCAAAGTGCGACTACGCCGATCCTGACACTGACCGTTGCTCAGCAATCCGCCTTTATCACAGTCGCTCAAAACAACCAGATCGTATTGAATGCAGACTATCCAACGTTCTACTTCAAAGACTTCTCCGACAGCGTGGTTGACATCGCGGGTAACCCGATTGCAAACCAGCAGGTCAGTATTGTGCTGGTACCAACAGCCTTTTATAAAGGCTACTGGACGTATCATCCGGCAACGGTCTTTACACTAGGTTTCTGGGCTCAGACTATTACCAAGACCTGTACAGCCGCGGACTACAAGAACATTCCAAACCCTGCGGCGCTCTTAACTTCGAACAGCGCTACTGCGGGTGCAAGTGCAACCTATGTGACGGATGCCAATGGGGCGTTTAACTATCAAGCCCGTTATGGTAAGAACTATGCCACCTGGATTGATATCGACATGAATGCATCGACTGTAGTCGGGACCAACCGCAGTGTGAGTACGCTTGGTTTGAATGCGCTACCGTTCCTGGCAACGGACTTGGATCCACAAGGCCTGTTCTCACCACCGTTCCTGAAGAGCCCATTTGGGACGAACTCTAGCTGTAGCGATACGAAATAAGCCCGAGATGATCAGCACAACGCGTGCTTGATCACCCGACGTAGCGATCCGTATTGAACGAAACCACTCCAATCGATTTGGGGTGGTTTCTTTTTGCCAGACCTGAACTGTGGGATAATGCCACCGCCTAAATGCGTCGGCGTATAAAAGCGGATGACGCGCCATGCTTGCTGCAGCATGATCGCGATTGACGTTATTGGAAATATTTTTTGGAACCGTAGTGTAATGACCATAGCCCATACCGCACGCCTGTTGATCACCTGTGCTGATCGTCCGGGAATCGTGCAAGCCGTTTCAAGTTTTTTGTACCATCATGGTGCCAACATCATCGCACTCGACCAGTATGCGACCGAAGAGCAAGGTGGCACCTACTTTATGCGTGTCGAGTTTGCGCTTGACCGTCTGCAAGAAGTTCGTGAAGTCCTCAGTCGCTCCTTTGGCGATACGGTTGCCGCCCAGTACCATATGAACTGGCAGTTGACCTTGGTCGGTGAGCGCAAAAAGGTCGGTATACTGGTGTCAAAGTATGACCATGCGCTGCTAGAGCTGCTCTGGCGTTGGTCGCGCGGGCTGCTGCCATGCGAGGTCACCTGTGTCGTCAGTAACCATGAAGACCTGCGGGACGCGGTCGAGCGTTTTGGCGTACCATTCCATGTCGTCAAGGTCACCAAAGACACCAAAGCCGAAGCCGAAGCACAAATCCATGAGCTGATGGCCGGTAATGATGTGCTGGTGCTGGCGCGTTATATGCAGATTTTGAGTGCTGATTTTGTCGATAAATGGCCGTACAAAGTCATCAATATCCACCATTCGTTCCTGCCGGCTTTCGTCGGTGCCGACCCCTACCGCCAAGCCTATGAAAAAGGCGTCAAGCTGATCGGCGCAACCGCGCATTATGTGACGGCGGATCTCGATCAAGGCCCTATCATTGAGCAAGCCGTGGAGCGAGTAAGCCATCGCTAT
The DNA here is from genome assembly GCA_030152425.1 of Aquirhabdus sp. GTDB lineage: Bacteria > Pseudomonadota > Gammaproteobacteria > Pseudomonadales > Moraxellaceae > Aquirhabdus. Next base: position 1,503 of record JASLJP010000212.1, on the reverse strand, counting down.
ACCGTCGAAGACCTACGCGAGCTGGGAGAAGACGTCGAGCGCAATGTCCTGACCCGAGCGGTACGCTGGCACCTTGAAGATCGTGTCATCGTTCATGATAATAAAACGATCGTGTTTGATTGATCTTTCCCTGTATTAGCCCCCAGTCCATCGGGGGCTTTTTAATGCCAACTATCTTGTGGAGCAGCGCTGTTGACGATCCCAGAACGCAATGCTCAGCCAGCCGGCGCGACGCGCTATACACCCGCCTATAGCTTAGGCTTGCTGCTGAGTCTATATATCGCCCAGGGACTGCCCGCAGGGTTTTTGACTCAGGCGCTGCCTGCAATCCTGCGTCAGTATCATGTTTCGCTCGCCCTGATCGGTTGGTCAGGGCTGTTGCTCTTTCCGTGGGCGATCAAGTTTCTGTGGGCGCCACTGGTCGATCATCATTACACCCCACGCATCGGGCAGAGCCGGAGTTGGATTTTGCCATGTTCGGCCATCTCCATCACCATCTTGGCCATGGTCGCTATGTTTGAACCCGCCTCATTGGTGCATCCGCAATCCGCCTTTGTGCTGTTTGGCCTATTGCTCATCCTCAGTATAGTCGGAGCAACCCAAGACATCGCGACCGATGGTCTCGCCGTGCGGATGCTGGGCGCAGGTCAGCGCAGTGCGGGCAATGCCATTCAAGTCACCGGCTATCGCATCGGCTTGATCGTCGGCGGTGGCGTACTGCTGATGGTGATGGACTGGTGGTCTTGGCGGGCAGTGTTTTTGGCCATGATTGGATTGGTGATCATCAACACCCTGCCGATCCTGTGGTTTCGAGAGCCGGTCTGGCTTGCGCGTGCGGCGAACCCCTTTGCCGCGCCAGTGCAGGACAAAGAGCGGTTGAGTCTCGCGCGCTTGCGCGCCAACTGGCAACGGCGTAAACACGCGCTCAAGGCCCAATACGGCTATTTCTGGCGAGGTGCCGAGATGCGCGCATGGCTGCTGGTGCTGTTGGTGTTTAAGATCGCCGACTATATGTCGAGCGGAATGGTCAAACCAATGATGGTGGATATGGGGTTTAGCCTGTCCAAGATTGGTTTCTGGGGGACTATCCTCGGCTCAGCATCGTCGCTGGTGGGTGCCGCCATTGCCGCAGGGCTGATGCGCCATATGCGCCGTGTCACGGCGCTATGGTGCTTTAACGGGCTACAGGCGATCACCACGGGGCTATACGCCCTGATCGCGTGGGCGCATGGTCAGCACTATGTGCTGGCTGGCTGGGAGCTGTATGCCGCCAATGCCATCGAGCATGTCGCCGCCGCCATGGCCATGGTCGCTGTCCTGACGATTGCCATGGACTATGCACGTCCCGAGCATGCCGGGAGTGATTTTACCTTCCAGCTCTGTGCCATGACCATATTGGGTGGCAGCGGCTACCTGATCAGTGGCTATCTGGCCAATGGTCTGGGCTATACCTTACAGTTTGGTCTTTCGGCAGGACTGGGAGTGTTGTTGCTGATCCCGATC
>JASLJP010000024.1 GCA_030152425.1 Aquirhabdus sp. | reverse complement strand
CGGCACATCGGCCAGCTCATAAAAGTCGCCTTGGGCGATGGCCTGTTTAATCTCGGCGGCGCTGAGCTGATCGGGCTTAAAGCTGATGCGATCCAGATTTCCAAACAAAAAGTCTTTGAGCACCGGGTTTTGCACATGATCAATGGCGACCGTGGCGATACTGTAGTGCCCGACTTGCCCCCAAAACGGGGTGGCTGCCGTGTCGTTGCTGCGGATCAAATCGACGTTGAGGAGCGTGCAGGCGGTCGACAGCCCGGTGGCCAAGGTGAAATTGAGTGCGTCTACGCCTTGATTGGCAAAGGCTTGGCCGCCCCATTCGATGGCCAGTGGGCGCAGGATGCGCGCGGCAGGCGCTGCGGGCGGGGTGTCCACCACATACCACACCGTGCCGGAGTCGCCGGGTCGGCTTTGGGTCACTGCCCCCTCGGGGGCAATCAAAAACTCGGAGATGTATTGATAGCCTGCCAGCGCTTTATAGCGATAAAACAGCGCTTTAATCCGCCCCTTTAACAAACCGGATGCCGCGCCAAACGCCTCTACCGGCAGGTCGATGAGCTGGGTGCCGATGCTGGCCTCGTTGAGATCCATGATCGACCCGACCAGGCCTTCCAGCCCGAAGGGCTGACTCGTCCAATCACTGACCCGCTCGACATCGACCAGACCGACATCCAGCGTGAGCAGGGTGCGCTGTTGCTGCGTATAGGCGGGGTAGGCGCTACTAAACGGGATTTGGGTCAGCGCATGGGGCGAGGCTTTGCCGATCACCACGTCCTTGCCGCGCAGATTGGCAGACAGGGTCGTACCGGCTTCACCCACCACGTGGCGGTTGGTCAGGGCATAGGTGCGGTGACCATCGGACACCAGACAGCCGACGCTGGCCATATGTTTTTCGCCCTGCACCTCGGCCACCAGCGGGCAGCCGCCCCCGATCCGTGTTTTAGGCCAGCGCGCCTGTTGCATCCCTGCACCGGCCACACCCGGCTCGGCCAGCACCACGCAGACCGGCACCGAGCGCCCATCCGGCAGGTAGAGGGTGCGCGGGATCATCTGGCTGGGATCGATCTTATGCGCCCCGCCGAATTGATCGGCGTCGATCCAACGGTTGACCACGACCAAGATGCACGGCCAGGAATTGTCGCGGACTTCGGCGTTGAGAAAGGTGCGCGGCTGCGCATCGCTGATGCCCACTTTGCGGATCAAATAGAGACCGACAGCAGTGCCCACAACATTGTCTTTATTCATTAAATGCCAGTGATACTGGTCACGGGCTTCGAGCAGATCTTTGAGCGAGAGCGAGGAGTAGTCGAACAGGGCGGTGGCTTTTTTCATTGTTATATCCTCCATGTGTCCTGCCATGCTAAGTGGGCAATGTGAATGTATAGTGACGTTATTATGATTAAAAAACAGACAGGGCAACGTTAAGGCAATGCACCGATCCTAAACAAGAGGGACTTTATTTTTTGAAACACTCTGCGGTGTTTTTTTGGGGTAGGGCGAGGGGTGACCCGACAGGGCGGGTGGGGTGGTTGGCGCGGCGCTGGGCGAGGGGAGGAGGCTAATAAACGATGATTAGCGATGAAACAGCAGCTCGGAGGCTTTCATCTTAAAGCAGGTGAATTCAGACTCACCGCCGCACGAGGTAAACGGCTGGACGATGGCAAAGCCGACCACCAGAAACAGGAACAGGACGACAGCCTTAATAAAAAATTCTTTTATAAAAACCATGACAGCTAACCTAAAGACAGGGTGTTGTAGGTGACTAAGATAGCTGTAAATTTTTTTGATGTAAACGAAACTCTGGCGGTGTGTAGGACAAGACCCCTCGCCGTTACGGATCTTATACAGAGTGTGACGGGGGTGAGATTATTCAGGGCATTCAGCCCTGAAAATGATCAGTTTTAGGGCGTTTTTTGCACAGAAAAACGCAGTGATGGTGCGTCAGATACTGGCGCTGACCGGCAGCGAAATCCGCAGACGCGGTAGCGGTATGCCCAGCACGCCGCGCAGGGTGCCACGGGCGACATCCAGCCAGTCAAAATAGTCGCGCCACAGCACGATTCGACCATCCACCACCCGAAATGTCCCGCAGACCCAAAAGCCAACTTTCAGTGGACCGAACGAGAGGATGTCGGTACGCTCGGTCATGACGGTATCACCATTGGCCGCGATGCTGTGGATCTGCACTTCAAATCCAGCCCCACGTGACAAGAGACGTTCAAACAGGGTTGATACCGTTTTGCCGCCTTTGATACTCGGCAGCGAGACATTGATATAGACCAAATCGGGCGCGAGCAGCTCGGCGATCTGGGCATAGTCTTTGGCCGCCAGCGCGTGCAGGAAGTCTGTCACGATGTCGGTCGGCGCGGTGGACGCGTTGAGGGTGGCCATGATGCAGGGTCGTCTTTGCTATGGAAGTCGTCAGAGACTAGCACAGCAGCGTGCAAGCGGGAATGATCGGATGGGACGAATCGGGCGGTACGGGTCAGAATGAGACGTTTACCGATCCAGCGCCAGCCGCTATATTACCGCTCATTGTCTACCCCCTCTTGCTGAGCCTCCCCATGCCCCATCCACGCACCCCTTGGCACTCCAACCAGCCTGTCACCTCGCCCGGCCCACGTATCGCGCTGATCCATGGTCTGCTGGCGGGCAAGCATATGGAGCGGCATTTGCTGAGCTGGCTGCGTGCGGCGGGCTATGCGGATACCGCGTTGTATAGCAATCATTTAGCGCCTAAACGCATCACCGATGATCTGGCGGCGGCGGCCAAGGCGGGGCGGCCGATCGTGCTGGTCGGCTATAGTCAGGGGGGCAGTCAGGTGTTGAAAGTGGCCAAGCTGCTGTCCAAACGCGGCATCGAGACCGATCTGGTGGTGTCGCTGGCGGCGGGTGGGTTGGGACGTTTTTATGTGCCGCAGTGGGGCTTTGATATGCGCCGCATTCCGGCGGGGATCAAACACTATCTGAATTATTATGCGGCCAAAGATCTGCTCGGCACCGACCTGCGTGCCGCAGCCAATCTGGCGCGTGCCGAGTCGCGCGATACGCGGGTGGAAAATATAGGCTATGCGGCCGAGGTCGGGGTTGACCACTTTAAGATCGTGACCTGTTATCCTGAGAGTCGGGTACTGCCCGAGGTGCGGGCGCTGTTTTTGGATCGCTTGCTGGCCGAGCTGGCGCGATTGCGCGGCGAGACAGCGGCGATGATGCCGTAGGGCAAGACACGGGATGTCGGATGGTCGCCAACGCGTGAGGGGCAAGGATGATGAGTACACTTGAGGGCGCGCAAGCGAGTGGTTGTCCATTTCATGCGGATGCGCTGGCACTGGACGACGATGCGCCGAGCAAGGGGCCGGTCTATCGGCGCAGATTTGGCCTGTTTCACAATGCCGCCGTGCGCCGCGAGATCGACGGGCTGGATGCACTGCGCGACTGTCAGCGCATCGTGTATTTACTGGCGAAATACGAGTTTCCCTTTGATCTGATGCGTGCCAATGAGCTGGCGCTGTTTCATACCTATGGCAGCCGCTCGGTGGCGCGCTTACTGGATAAAACCCAAGAATTCAGCAAGCGCGGGCAGAAGCGCTATGACGACACCACCTTGCTCATCTCGCTGTTCGTCGAGGCGGGCTGGGGCGCGGATATCGGCCGCCGCAGCATCGCCCAGATCAATAAAATCCATGCGCACTTTAATATCCCCAACGACGACTATCTGTTTGTGCTGTGGACATTTATTGATTTTCCGATCCAGTGGCTGCAAGCGTTTGGCTGGCGGGCATTCACCGCCCATGAGGCGCAGGCGTGGTTTAATTTTTGGGTACAGGTCGGTGCCAAAATGGGCATGACCGATATCCCGACCAGCAAAGCGGCGTTCGATCGCTTTGCCGCAGACTATGAGCAGCGCGAGATGGTCTACGACGCGGCCAATCGACGCGTCGCCGACAGTACGCTCGACGTGTTTGCGGCGATGCTGCCTGCGCCGCTCCGCTTTGCTGTCGCGCCGGTGGCCTATAGTCTGGTGCGGCCGCAGTTGCTACCGGCCATTGGGGCTGCGCCGCCGTCTAAATGGCTGAAGCGCGGCGTCTATGGCGCGCTCAATCTGCGCGCACGCATCACCCGGGTGATTTCGTTCGACCCTTATCCGGCACTGCTCAAAGACGTGACCTTCCGCAGCTATCCGGACAATCGCTATCAGATCGAGGATCTGGGGCCGCGCTATGCCCAGCGGGACAGCACACCGCAGCCCACAGGCAAGGACAACCGCGTGTCATAGCACGGCATCGACTCGCCGCAATTTTTTTTTCATCTGCAGTGCGGGCTGCCATGCGCCAGTCCGCCCGTTGCTGATCCTTGGTTTTGCTGTATTTATCGGCGCTCTCCCCCCACGATGTTCTTTCGTCTGACGCACTCGGCGCATGCCACCGAGCAGATAACGCTTGCATTGGTTATTTTACAATGATACAAATTACGTATTATGTATATTTATATCATGGTGCATAGATGAACGTCCAAGTACATGCTGCGACCACTCGCCCGACCCCGACCCGCGTGCCGCCCTATCCCAAGGATGGTGTGCCGCCATTTCTGCATAGTTTTATGCCCAAGGTGTTGCCGACCTGGCTAAAAGACCGACTGGTCGGCACCTCGACCACGCTCGATCCCGCACTGCGGCAGCAGATGATCGAGGGACTGTGGGAGGGTGATCCGCCGATGGATGCGCTGGTGGCATGGATGTTTGAGCAGGGCGCCAAGCAAAGCAAACTGCAGTTTGAACAGGCGCTGGAGCACGGCATCGACAGCGTGCCCGATGCGCCAACTGAGCTTAAAGCCTTCTTTGCCGTGATCGACCAGCCGCCGAGCTGGCTGGATATGGCCGAGGTGGATCGCGGCATCCGTGCGATAAATAGCACCGGCGAGATCATGCACTATATGGCGCGCGACTTTGCGCTGATGGGCGGCTATCTGCTGTCGGGGCTGAATGAGCCGCTGGTGATGACCGGCGCGCTGACCAAAGGCACCGGCCGACGCTTTGCCGAAACCCAGTCGTGGGCAATGGATATCTTTCAGCCCGGCGGCATGACACGTTTCGGCGTGGGCTTTAAGAGCACGATCCGCGTGCGCATGATCCACGGGCTGGTACGCCGCAATCTGCAAACCAAACCTGAGTGGGATTTTGACCGCCTCGGCATTCCGATCAATCAGACCGA
>JASLJP010000165.1 GCA_030152425.1 Aquirhabdus sp. | reverse complement strand
CAATGCCTTTGGCGACAGCGATAGCCTCAATGTCTGGCTGCCGTATAGCACGGTCATGAGCCGCATCCTCGGCCAGAACTATCTACGCAGTATCGTAGTACGCATGAAAGACGATACCCCGAGCGCCGCTGCCGAAGCTGCCATCACCACGTTGCTCGCCCAGCGCCACGGCGCGGAAGACACCTTTACCCAAAACAGCGACTCGATCCGCGCCACGATCGAGAAAACCACCTCGACCATGACCCTACTGGTCTCGGCCATCGCCTTTATTTCGCTGATGGTGGGCGGCATCGGGGTGATGAACATCATGCTGGTATCGGTCACCGAGCGTACGCAGGAGATCGGCGTGCGCATGGCGGTGGGCGCGCGGCAGAGTGATATCCTGCAGCAGTTTTTGATCGAAGCGGTACTGGTCTGTCTGGTGGGTGGTTTGCTGGGTCTTAGCCTAGCGCTACTGGTCGGGGCGGTGTTTAGCCATTTTGCAGGCGGTACGCTGCAGATGAGTTTTTCGACCTTTTCCATGGTCGCGGCCTGCCTGTCCTCCTCGCTGATCGGCGTCATCTTTGGCTTTATGCCTGCGCGCAATGCCGCGCGGTTAGACCCGATCGTGGCGTTGGCGCGCGAGTAGCTTTAGCCGGTAGACTGCGCCCGTATCGCCCTTGGTGTCGCGCCAAACCAGCGCCGACACGAGCGGTTAAACGCGCTCTGCTCGGCATAGCCCAGCAAGCCTGATATCTGGCCTAGATACAGCCCCGACTCCGCCAGATAGCGCTCGGCCAGCAGACGGCGCTCGCCGTCCAGCACCTCCTCAAAACGCAATCCCGCCTCCGCCAACCGCCGCTGGAACGTGCGGGTGTGTAGACAGAGCTGCTCGGCCACCGTGTCGATGCGGCACTCGCCGGTGGGCAGCAGACGACGGATGAGCTGGCGCACATGATCCTGCAATGGCATCACACCGTAGCTGGTGGAAAACGTCGGCTGCGACTCCAGATAGGCGACCGCGATGCGGTTGACCTCTGGGTCAGCGGCTTCGATCTTTTGCCCCAGCAACGCCACGGGCAATAGGAAACCATTGCTCGGCTGATTAAACGCCACGGGACAGCCAAAGAAGTCGCGATAGACCTGCTCATCCGCAAGCCGTGCATGGCTAAACGCCACCGACAGCGGGCGGGCAAAGCTACCCCCCAACAGCTTTAAAATCTGCAGCCCCACCCCGACGCTGTTTTCGGTGATCTGGCTGACCTGATGCAGATTCGGCTCGGCGATGGTCAGCGTGAGGCGAAAGGTCAGTGCATCTTGCGGCGCGATCCCGACCTGCAGCGCGGGGCTATGGATGTGCATATAGCGCGCCAACGCCTGTATACCGCTGCTGACCGACTCGGCATTTCGCGCGATCACCGCGATCGGCCCCAAAATATCCAGCCCTTGCCGCCCCGCCAGCCTTAGACCAAAGTCGGGACAATAGAGCGACTTGGCGCTGGCTTCATACAGGCCATTGAGACTGGCAAATGGTAAGAAACCATCCTCACGGCTAACCAACTCCTGCGGGATTTGAAAACGATTCAGTAAGCCTACGGCATCGCCACCCAGCTCACGCACCAGCGCAGGATAGGCAGCCAGCGGACTACTGCGGATTAGGCTATGCGGACTGATCATCTGGGCACTCATCTGGGTGGTGGTGCTGGTTAAAAAACAACACCCTGTCATCTAAAGATAAATATATGTCATCAAATGGCAATAATGCAACAGCGCCCGCTGTTAAAATGCACATCTTCAATACCCATACTCACGCGTATCCAGACATCGACACGGCTGTCCCTCTGGTCTATAGACACGCGTCCGAATTTTGCCCGTGCTTTTGCACAGATGTATCACTTTGAGAGCGCCTGCCATGTCGACACTGAACACGCATCCCATTACCCAGACCCAGCAAGTGGTCATCATCGGCTCCGGCTTTGGCGGCCTGTGTATGGCCATCCAGCTCAAGAAAGCCGGTATCGACAATTTCACCGTGCTGGAAAAAGCCGCCAGCGTCGGCGGCACATGGCGGGATAACGACTATCCGGGCGCAGCCTCGGACGTACAGTCGCACCTCTACTCCTACTCGTTCGCACCAAAGAGTGACTGGTCACGCAAGTTTGGCCCACAGGCCGAGATCCGCGCCTACCTCGAAGACTGCGCAGTGAAGTTTGGCATCACCCCGCACCTGCGCTTTAACTGTGAGGTGGTGGCCGCCAGCTTTAATGACACGCTGGGTCTGTGGGAGATCACCACTGCCGATGGCGCAACAATCCTTGCCCAAAGCATCGTCGCCGCTTGTGGTCAGTTGAACCGCCCCGCCACCCCAAAAATGAACGGTATCGAAAACTTTACCGGCAAAGTATTCCACTCGGCGCGCTGGGAGCATGACTACGACCTGACCGGCAAAAACGTCGCCGTGATCGGCACCGGCGCCAGCGCGATCCAGTTCGTGCCGCAGATCGTGCCGAAGGTCAAAAACCTCAAGCTGTTTCAGCGCTCCGGCGCATGGGTACTGGCCAAGCCAGATCGTGAATTCCACGCGCTGGAACACAAACTGTTTGCCAACGTACCACTGCTCGGCAAAGCCTACCGCAGCGCCATCTACTGGCAGAACGAAAGCCGCGCACTGGGCTTTACCCGTCTGCACAAGATCATGGACGTGCTGGGTCTGGAAGCCCGCCTGCTGGCTTTCCGCCATATCCGTGACGCCGACAAGCGCAAGAAAATCATTCCTGACTACAAGATCGGCTGCAAACGCATCCTGATCTCCAACGACTGGTACCCGGCGATCAACCAGGATCACCTCGACCTGATCACCGACAATATCTCCCGCGTCGAAGCCGATGCCATCATCACCGCCGATGGCAAACGCCATGCGGTCGATACCATCATCTATGGCACCGGTTTCCAAGCCACCGACTTCCTCGCCCCGATGCGCATCACCGGCCGCAATGGCCTCGATCTCAACCAAGCATGGCGTGACGGGGCACAAGCCTATAAAGGCATGTGCGTCACCGGTTTCCCCAACCTGTTTATGATGTATGGCCCCAACACCAACCTCGCCCACAGCTCGATCGTGTTTATGCTCGAAGCCCAAGCCAACTATGCCAAGCTGTGCATCAAAGCCCTGCAAAAATCCAAACTGCAGTATATGGATGTCAAAGCCGAACGCCTCGAAGCCTACTCGGTCTCGATGCAGACCCAGCTCAAAAACAGCGTCTGGGACAGCGGCTGCACCTCGTGGTACAAGCACGAGTCTGGCAAAAATACCGCCAACTGGCCGGGCTTCACCTTTAGCTATCGTGCGATTACCAGTACACTGCAGCTCAAAGACTACACCCTGCAGCCAGCCATCATGCTGCAGGCTCACCCCCGCTAAAAGGATTTTCCCTGCATGATCAAAGCTCTCCTGCCACGCCTGCTGCGTACCTGCGTTAAACCTGCCCTGTCACCCAAGGTGCCCGTCAGTGTGCAACGTCTGCTCGGCAGTGCGACAGGGGCGCTGTTCATGCCCGCGCGTCATACCTCATCGCGTGAGGAGTCCATCGCCGGTCGCACGGTCACCATCTACCGAGCCGATAAGCAAACGCCCCGCAACTACATCGTCTACCTGCATGGCGGCGGCTACGTGATGGGCGGCGTCAGCAGTCATGGCAAACTCTGTAGCCATCTGGCCGTCAGCGCACAGGCCGAAGTGTGGCTGGTCGACTACCGGCTTGCCCCCGAGCACGCCTTCCCTGCTGCACTGGAAGACACCCTCGCAGTCTATACTCATCTGCTGGCAGAGGGCATCGACCCCGCCCAGATCACCATCGCCGGTGACTCGGCGGGTGGCGGCCTGACGCTGTCTACCGCCGTCGCGATCCGCAGTGCCGCGCTGCCGCTGCCTGCCGCACTGGTGCTGATCTCGCCTTGGGTCGACCTCAGCCTCTCGGGCGAATCGCACCGCACCCACGCCGACCGCGACCCGATGCTGACCCACACATGGCTGACCCGCTGCGCCGACCAATACCGTGCCAGCCTCGCTGCAAGCGACCCCCTCGTCTCCCCGCTGTTTGCCCACCTACGCGGCCTGCCGCCGATCCTGATCCAAGTCGGCAGTAAAGAAATCCTCCTCTCCGATGCCGAGCAACTCGCAGAAAACGCCCGCAAAGCCGGCCTACGCGTCGAGCTACAAGTCTTTAAAGACATGTGGCATATTTTTCAGGTGCATGCAGGCGTGCTAAAAGAGTCGAATCAGGCGGTAAAGCAGATTGGGGCGTTTGTCGGGCAGATGACGGCGGGGGCATTGGCTGAGGTGGATAAGGCGGGCTGATGGTCGACCCGATAAGGATATCGGCGGCCTAAAAACGTTGTCATCGACGTAGCACCCCCACCGTGAATGATGGGGGGATAAATAGACTAGAAACCTTACTTGCTATTAACGCGCTGGATTTGAGCTAAAGACCGCCTCACATAAGGCCGTACTGGCTTGATCCATCAGAGAGCCAGCGGACGTGGCTTCATATTCTTCAGCACGAACATCCTCGGCGATCTTGGCTCCTGCCTTGCTGTATTGTACGACTTTGAGCGTCTTATACTGCTTATCGATACACTTCAAACGATAGAGCACGAGCAAGTAGCTGCCTTTTTTCCCCATATCATTATTGACCTTATTGATACTCTTCCACCACATGTCGAGTTCTTGTGTTTCAGACCCTGATACTGCTTCGATTTTAGCGGTATTGGCATACAAGGTTTGAGTTTGCGTGTCGCCGATGACGAACCACTTATCTTTATTCTCTGCCATTGCCGCACTACTGGCAGCTAAGCAAGCTATGACAACAAGCTGTTTAAACATCGAATTTTCCTTGTCGCGATGACTGATTGGGTCCTTTGATTATTTCGTGTATGCGTGCTTATTTCAATGGGGGCGCATATGTTAATGAGGATAATTATCTAAATTCCATTACTCACACCACATCCCAACTCGGTGGCATCGTAAAACGCGCGGCCAAAAAATCCAGCATGGTGCGCAGTGTGGCGGGCATATGTTTACGCGAGGCGTAAACGCCATACAGCCCCATATCGAGGGCGCGGTAATTCGGTAAGACGGGCACCAACCGCCCACTGCGTATCTCCTCGGCGACCAGGAAAGTTGGTAAATGCGCGATCCCCGCGCCAGCCAGTGCGGCTTGCTTCAGTACATCGGCGTCGTTGGCACTGATGCGGCTCTGCACCGGATAGGACAGCAGCTCGCCACCCTGCTCTAACT
>JASLJP010000160.1 GCA_030152425.1 Aquirhabdus sp. | reverse complement strand
CTTAAAAATCTCGCGTGGCAGGACTGCTTACGCCATGATCACCGCGCCAGCATGTGATTCAGCTCACCCCCAATAAAATAGATATCGATGGATTGTGAACGCGCTATGAACTACACCGTGTGGGTCAAAACAGCATTGGGCGCTCTGGCGCTCGCAGGTGCCGCCAGCAGTTGGGCCGACGACAGCCCCGCCACCGCGATCCCATTCAGCGCGCCGAGCGGCAGCCCACAGCTTGAGGCGGCACGTCACCAAGCCCGCGCGCTTCATCTGGCGGATGCGCCGTACTGGCAACGGCTGATGTATTACCAAAAACAGGGCAGTGGTGTGCAGAGTGCCGTGACCCAGTCGGCGTTCTTTTTAGCGCCGACCGGACGCACCGATCCTGCGGCTGAGTTAGACGCCACCCTCGTTGGGCTATTTAGCCCGCCAGCCCCGCCGACCGATAGCGCCGCCGCGTGTTTGTTCCCCGTGCGCCGCGATTGGATCGTGCAGCAGCTCGGTCTCAAAGACAGCGATCTGCCCGTCACCCCATGCCCCGCACTCAGTACCTGGCTACAAGGCATCCAGCCGCGCCATGCGACGCTGGTGTTTAGCTCGGACTATATGAATAACCCCTCGTCGATGTTTGGCCACACCCTGCTGCGCCTCGATCCGGATCAGAATGAAAAGACGCGGCTGCTCGCCTATGCCATCAACTATGCCGCCAAGACCGATGGCTCCAGCAGTGCAGCCTTCGCCATCAAAGGGTTGACCGGGCGCTATCCGGGTGCCTACGACATCATGCCGTACTATGAAAAAGTACGTGAATACAATGATTTTGAAAGCCGTGACCTGTGGGAATACGGCCTGACACTGACCCCCGAAGAAACCCTGCGCATGACCAAACGGGTGTGGGAGCTACGCTTTGTCAATTTCCCCTACTATTTCCTGCATTCCAATTGCTCATACATGCTGCTCGGGCTGCTGGAGACGGCGCGGCCGAGCCTCAACTTACAGCGCGATTTTCCGGTGTATGCCATCCCCACCGATACGCTGCGCGTGAGCTTGATCAAAGCGGGTCTGCTGGCCAAGATCGACTATCGTCCGGCTTTTGCCAGTCGCCTCAATGCCCAAGCGGCGCATGCCTCGCCTGCGACCCTCCGCGCGGCCAAAAAACTGACCCAGAAACCGGATGATCCGCTGACCGGTCTGACCCTGCGCGAGCAGGCACAAGCCACCGAGATGGCGGGCGACTACGAGTATCAGCAGTATGTCGGGCACAAGATCGAGTCCAGCGAGGCGCAGCCGATCCTGCGGAGTCTATTGCTGCGCCGTAGTCAGATTGATGTGCCGGATACACGGGTCACCGTGCCGACTCCGCCCGTCGACCCCTCGCGGGGTCATCTGACCAGCCGCTGGGTGATCGGCGCAGGGGCGGACGCGGGACGGGGCTTTGCCGATCTGACCTGGCGTCCGGCCTATCACGACCTGCTGGACTCTGCGGCCGGCTATCGCAACGGTTCGGGCATCGACTTCCTGCAGACGCGGGTGCGGGTGCAAGACCAGCGGATCGCGTTGCAGCAGTTCACCCTGATCGAGATCCAGTCCTTAAGCCCCAAGAGCGATTTCTTCGATCCTTTATCGTGGAATCTGTCGGCGGGCGTACGCCAAGTGCCGATTGCAAATGGCCGCTTTAGCCGGGATGAGACCCATGCCGTAAGCTATTTTCAAGGCGGTGAGGGTCAGTCGTGGCGCATCGGTGGACTGCTGTGCTATGGGCTGGCTTCTGCTGCCATCGAGGCCGGACGTGCGCTGGACAAAGGCTGGCGGGCGGGCATCGGCCCCAACCTCGGCTGCCTGTGGAATCGCCCCGACTTTAGCCTGCAGGTCGACGCAGCGGATTATTACTGGCAGGACAGCCATCGCTGGCAGTCGCAGCTCAAACTAGGCGCCCAGATCCCGCTGGGGTCTGATCTGCGTCAGGCACTGCGTCTCAACCTGCAGCAATCACAGCAGGCCAGCAACCGCCATCATGAAGCCAGCCTGTCTTGGCTGTGGTATTACTAGACGACAGACAGCCGCTTAGGCGCGTTGGGGGTGTATGGCATCACCCCCAAAGCATCGTCTACGGGCGCTTACGTGGCAGCGCGAGTGGAATGTCATTCTAATGCGGCAATGTCTTACTTGCTTAGTAAAAATTCGGCACTTTACATTCAGCCATTTATAGCGACCGTTCAACCGATAGATTGCATGTTCTGGGCAGGCAGCGATTGCATAACCGCTGTACTTTTGTTATACAAGGCTACTATAGACGTCGACAATATCGACTGTCAGAAATTCTGCCAGGGAATGTGCCATGAAAGGGAACGCGTTAATCGTGCGTCAAGCAAAGGCTCGGGTCGCGCTATGCATCCTGTCCGGATCGTATATGCCGACATCCTTTGTCGCTGTGCATCATTAATGTCTTTTTCTACTCCCTTTCATAAAAAATGAACGCACAGAATCTTATGCTCGAAATTTTTACAGACACGGTAGAGCAGGAGCTGGCGGATCTCAAGATACGCTTTGAGCAAGAGCATCAGGCGCGTCTGCATGCCGAACAAGCAGCGCAACACGGTCTGCGCGAACTGTATAGCAAACAACAACACCTGCAATTGATGGAATCCATCGCCATTGCCGCCAATCAGGCGCGCAATCTGCCTGCAATCCTGTCCTTTGTCCTCGACCAGATCTGTGCCCACACCCAGTGGACGCTGGGTCATGCCTATCTGGTCAATCCAAAACGCCCGGATCATCTGCTGCCCAGCCAGATCTGGCACTCGGCGGCACCGACCGCTGTCGAAGCCTTTCAGCAGCTCACCGGCCAAACCAGCTATAGCCGCGGTGAGGGCTTACCCGGCCGCGTGTTGGCCATTGCCGCGCCCGTCTGGAGCAGCGATCTGGCCGCAGAGCCGCAAAACGCGCGCAGCATCGCTGCCGTACAACTAGGTCTCGGCAGTGCCGCATCCTTTCCGATCATCGCCGACGGCAGTGTCGCCGCCGTGTTGGAGTTCTTTGCGCCCGGGCATGCGGTGCCGGATAGCGCAGAGCTTGCCCTGCTGGCCAAGATCGGTGTGCAGCTCGGGCGGGTCGTCGAGCGTCAGCAGGCCGAAGAGCAACTGCTGTACGATGCCTTTCATGACGGCCTGACCGGTCTGCCCAATCGCAGCCTGTTTTTGGATCGCCTGCAACGCGCTAATAGCCGCCGTCAGCGCCATCCTGAATATAATTTTGCCGTCCTGTTTGTCGGTCTGGATCGCTTTAAGATCATCAACGACAGCTTGGGTCACCAGGCCGGTGATCAGTTGATCCGTCAGATCGCCGACCGCCTGCGCATTACCCTGCGTCACGAAGACACGCTGGTCTGGGACAGCGTCAGCCGTGGCCCGGACACGCTGGCTCGGATGGGCGGCGATGAGTTCACCCTGTTGGTCGATGATATCCGCGAGCTGGATGATGCCATGCGCATCGGCGAGCGTCTGATCGAGGTGCTGTCAGATCCGTTTGTGATCGACCAGCAAGAAGTGCATGCATCGGCCAGTGTTGGCGTTGCCACCCCGACCGAGCTGGGCACCACCGACGATCTGCTGCGCAATGCCAACCTCGCCATGTACCGTGCTAAAAGCATGGGTGGCGCGCGCTGCGAGTTTTATGACCACAGCATGCATACCAAGGCGCATAACCGGCTGCTGATCGAAACCGAACTGCGCCGTGCGCTGGTCGATAACAAATTCGTGCTGCACTATCAGCCGATCGTGTCGTTCAAAACCGGCGCCATCGTGGGTCTAGAAGCCCTGATCCGTTGGCAGCGCAAGCCGAGCCATCTGGTCTATCCCAATGATTTTATTTATATCGCCGAAGACAGCGGCCTGATTGCCCAGATTGACATGTGGGTGCTTAAAGAAGCGTGCAAGACCGTTCATACGTGGCATGAGCAGTTCCCCTCGCAGCCGTTGACCGTCTCGGTCAATCTCTCGGCGCGACTGTTTGAGCAGGATGACTTGAGCGAGCGCGTGCAGCAGATTTTGGACAGCACCCAGATTCCGGCCACCTCGGTGCGCCTCGAGATCACCGAAAGCATGACCATGCGCGATACCGAGCGCGCCATCAAAGTGATGCAAAAACTGCGCGCCATGGGCGTGCATCTGAGCATCGACGACTTTGGTACGGGCTATTCCTCGTTGTCCTATCTGCATCGTTTCCCTGCCGATATCCTCAAGATCGACCGCTCATTTGTCTCGCGGATGAGTGAGAGTCCGGAGTGTTTCCAGATCGTCAACTCGATTATGAGTCTGGCCAAAAACCTTGGCATGGATGTCATCGCCGAAGGCCCGGAAACCAGTGTGCACGTCAAGCAACTGCAAGCGCTGGACTGTGACTATGGTCAGGGCTATTTCTTCTCCAAACCGGTCGATGCCGACGCGATCCACCAACTGCTGGCCAACCCGCAGCGCTACGCCTTTAGCTAATCCTCAATGAGCCACCAAAAAAACACCCCGATCACGTCGGGGTGGTGGCGAGCTGCTGTAAATATTGCCATGGATATATCCCACGGTCATGACCATCGTCAAACACCAACTGCAGCCCATAGCCCTGCGCGTGAATCGCGGTGACCGTTCGCGCCGCATTCACCACCAGTTCGCCCTGCCGGATCCGCACTGCGCGGCAGGTGGCACACATACAGGCGGCGCGGAGGTCGGCATGACTGAGTTGCTGGGTTTGACCCGTAGACCACGTCAAGGTCAACTGCTGCGCAGCGATGTCGTTGTGCAGGCGCGGGGGGATCATGATTGCGCCTGCGTGGCGTTTTGCTGGATCAGCCCCAGTGCGATACGCACGGCCTTGCGCACCTCCGGATCGCTGTCACCCAGCGCAGTGTCCAGCGCGGCTTTGGCATCCTGATCGCCGATCTCTCCCAGCGCCAGCGCGGCTTCTTTACGCAGATTGCTGATGTCGTGACCGAGTGCTGCGATCAGCGGCTGGGTCGCATGGGCGGTTTTCAGCTTGCCCAGACTGCGTGCGACATGGATACGCACCTGCCAGTAGGGGTCGGCCAGGCGCGCAATCAGGGCATCACCGGCTTGGGTCAGCTTGAGTTTGCCCAAGGTATGAGCGGCTTCTTCGCGCACTTGCCAGACTTCATCATCGAGCGCCGCCAGCAGGGCGGGTAGCACATCGGTATGGTTGGCATAGCCCAGTGCGCCGGTCGCCGCACGGCGT
>JASLJP010000148.1 GCA_030152425.1 Aquirhabdus sp. | reverse complement strand
TGTCATAGTCCATACAGCCACGCGTCACCGCATCACAGATTTCGCCTTTGCTGACGTTGTTACACGAGCAAATGGTGGCGGTCATCGGCAGTGCATCGGCACCGAGCGCGGGTTTGCTTGAGCCATCAAAGCTCGGCAGGATCAACGCTTGGGCGTTGTCCGGCAGATCCATGTCGTTCAGCATCAGTTGCAGCAGGCCGCCGTAGGCTTCGACATCGCCGATCAGCACCGCGCCGAGCAGTTTTTTGCCGTCTTCACTCACGACCAGTTTTTTGTAGATTTCGTTCGGTTCATCGACATAGACAAAGCTACGTGCGCCCGCACCCGCGCCATGCGCGTCCCCAATGGAGGCCACGTCGACGCCCATCAGCTTCAGCTTGGTCGACATATCTGCGCCAGCGAATTCTTTTTTCTTTTCATGCGCGATGATGTCATGGGCAGCGGTTTCCGCCATTTGGTAGCCTGGCGCAACCAAGCCGTAGATACGGCCTTCCCAGAGTGCACATTCGCCAATGGCGTAGACATCCGGATCGTTGGTCAGACAGTCGTTGTTGATGCTGATGCCGCCGCGTGGACCGACATCCAGACCCGCGCTACGCGCCAATTCGTCACGTGGACGGATACCCGCAGAGAACAGGATCATGTCGGTTTCGAGGTGGGTACCATCGGTGAAGTTCATGCGATGACGGCAGGTTTCGCCATCGACGATCTCAGTGGTGTTTTTGCCCAGATGGATGCCTACGCCGAGCGATGCGATTTTGCTGCGCAGGATTTTACCTGCACCATCATCAATCTGGACGGCCATCAGGCGGGGGGCAAACTCGACAACATGAGTCTCTAGCCCGAGATCGCGCAGCGCTTTGGCGGCTTCCAGACCGAGCAGACCGCCACCGACCACTACCCCCACTTTAGAGCGAGTGGCGCTGTCTTTCATGGCTTCCAGATCGTCGATGGTACGATAGACCAGGCAGTCGCTGCGGTCTTTGCCCGGCAGTGGCGGTACAAACGGATAAGAGCCGGTGGCCAGCACCAGTTTGTCATAGGCGATCGTCTCGCCGCTGGTGGTGGTCACGGTCTTGGCGGCACGGTCGATGGTCGATGCGCCGGTCGACAGATGCAGTTTAAAACCGCTGTCTTCAAAGAAATTGGCGCTGACCAGTGACAGGTCTGCAGCGGTCTTGCCGGAGAAATAGGATGTCAGTTGCACACGGTCATAGGCAGGGAGATTTTCCTCGCACAAGACGGTGACATCGATAGGGGTTGCTAAATTTGCGGCGGCTGCATCACGTGCCAATACTTCGACAAAACGATGACCAACCATGCCATGACCCACGACGACTATACGCATAACGAACTCCAGACGACACTAAACTTAAATTCTAAAAGAGCAAACGCGAAACGAACTTGCCGACCTCGACCACACATTGGGGGTTAAGGTATAGAGGCCACTCTGGGCTTCGTTTCTTGCTCGAGGATTCGGAAAATTTCACTTTGACAGGAACCGCAATTGGTTCCCGCCTTTAGACACTGCCCCACTGCCGCAACGGTAGTGAGCTTTTGTGCGCAGATGGCTCGGGTAATGGTGTTCTTACCGACACTGAAACAGGAACACACGATAGGACCGACATCTGAGGCAGGGTCTGCAGCAACCCCGGACAGCAAGGTCCGCCGGGTCACAGCGTTTATGGGTTGGGCTAGTTGATCATCTAGCCAACTGCGAGAAGGGAGGTTTGATCTGGCGTCGTTGCCAGCCGCCAATGCAGCAAAACCGATAAGTTTATCATTCAAAATCCATGCCAATCTGACTACACCAGTCGCAGAATCATGATATTCCAAGCGCTCTGCACCAAATGGGGCATCGAACTGCTTGGCCAGCCACAGTGCCGCATCTGAGCCATCGGCAGTCAGCAGATGATCAATCCCTGCAAATTCAAGGCGATGACCATTCATGGTGCGGACATTGACGGCATAGTCTGCCGCCAGCAAGGGCAAGGCATCAACGGTCATGATAAAGCCATGTTCGGACAGTGCGGCCTTGCTCAGTGCCACCGGCGTATGCTTGCACTCGGGCTGACCGGAGATCTTATCGACCACCGGATTGACCACCGCACCAATACGACTCTGGCTGCTGTTGACGCCATTCCAGTGTATTGGCACGAAGACCATGCCTTTTTGCTGACCATCATTGACCACAACGCGTGCAAGGGCTTGCCCCCAAACACTTTTTACTCGCAAAATGTCCCCTTGCACCACATCCAGTGCCGCTGCATCAAATGGGTGCAGCTCAGCAAAAGGCTCCCCAATATGACGCGTTAACCGTGCGGTCAATCCGGTACGGGTCATGGTGTGCCATTGGTCACGTACACGGCCGGTGTTCAGCACAAAGGGATAGTCCGCTGTCGTCAGATGGCCTGTGGCTTGATTGCTGACCGGCACGATCTTGGCGCGGCGATTGGCGGTATAGAACTCGCCCTCGGCAAACAAACGCTCAGTGCCTATGATTTGGTTACCGACCTGACGGATCGGCCATTGAATGGGCTCCAGCGCATCAAACTCAGCTTGCGACAAGGTCGCCAAGGGCGAAATATCGAAGTCACGGCGGATTTGGCCGTCGCTGTTGTCTACCCCGGACAGTGCGGCATGCTCGACAAAGACATCGCGCGCGGTATGG
>JASLJP010000346.1 GCA_030152425.1 Aquirhabdus sp. | reverse complement strand
GCGATCCGACTCATCAAATATAGACCTCTGCCCGACCGCTGCGCCATCGGCGGATTTAAGCCCATGGCGCGGATCGCATTAGACACGCATTGGCATCACGACATAGGTCGCGCCGCCCGCGGCCGGATCTTGCACCAGTGCTGATGCGTTGGCATCGCTCAGGGTCATTTGGAACGTCGTCCCGTCGAGCACATTGAGGATGTCGAGCAGATACTGGGCATTAAACGACATTTCCAGCGGTGAGCCCGCGTAGTTGATGTGCAGATCTTCGACCGCCTCATCTTGCTCAGCGTTATTGGCACGCATTTGCATATTGTGATCGTTGAGCTGCAGGAATACACCGCGCAGTTTTTCATTACTCAGGATCGCGACGCGCTGCAGGGTATGCTTAAACTCATCCAGTTCGACCTGCATGACTTTGTCGCCATTCTTGGGAATGACGCGGCGATAGTCGGGGAACTTGCCGTCGATCAGTTTGGTAGTAAAGCGAATTTCGATGTCATTATTGGCCTGTCCGTCTTTACCGGCTTGAGTCAATGCCACACTCAAAAACTCACGACCGAGCAAGATCGACAGTTGGTTTTCATCGCTACCCAGCAAACGTTGTAGCTCCATCACGCCTTTGCGCGGCACGATGGCCTGTACCGCAGCACTGCCTTCCAGCACGGCGCTGGCTTCCAGCATCGCCAGTCGATGACCATCGGTGGTCACGGTACGCAATTGACCTTCTGACGCTTCAAACAGCATTCCGGTCAAATAAAAGCGCACGTCTTGCACCGCCATGGCAAACGCTGTTTTGTCGAGCAGACGTTTCAGATCGCGTTGATCAATCTGCAGCTTGGTGCCCGCATTGGACGCATCGCCCAACCCGCCATTCAGTAGGGGGAAGTCTTCGGCTGGCAGTGTACCGAGCATAAAACGGCTGCTGCCGGATTTGAGTTGGCAGCGACGATCGTCGGTGCTTTGCAGGTCGATCAGCGCGGCATTGGGCAGCGATTTACAGATATCCATCAGTTTACGCGCGGATAACGTGGTCGCACCTGCCTCCAGACATGCACCCTCCGGCAGCGGAATAACCGCAACCAGTTCAACCTCAAGATCTGACGCGGTCAGCGTCAGGTGAGTTTCGGTCACGTCCAGCTTCAGATTGGACAGGATGGGTAAGGTATGGCGGCGTTCAACGGCACTGGAAACTTGAGATAAAGCGCGTAAAAACAAATCCTTAGTAATTTTAAGTTTCATAATTTAATCAAGCTCTAAGATCAATAAAAAATAGGGGTTCTAAGCATAGAATAGTTCAGAGTTATAACATTTTTTACAGCAAAGCCGATATGCGGCGCTGCAGAAAATAACCAAATTGTTCAGTCAATTCGGCCTGCTCTGGCGTATACACGAGATGAAGGAAGTCTTGCGCCTCAGCGCGATGCATCGACGTCTGGCGGCGCCTTAGCCCTGCAGCATACGCAACAGGTTTTTATAGTCGGCGGCAAATGCAGCATCGCTGTTGCACAGCTCCTGTACCTTGTCACAGGCATGCATCACCGTGGTGTGATCACGCCCGCCAAAGGCTTGGCCGATATCGGGGAAACTATCGCCGGTCAGCTCACGGGCCAGGCCCATCGCCATCTGGCGTGGACGCACATATACCCGCGTACGTTTCGAGCCGACCAATTCACGCAGCGGTATTCGGAAATACTCCACCACCACTTTCTGAATATTCTCGACACTTATTTGACGGGCACGAATTGAAATCTGGTCTTTAAGTGCTTCTTTAATAATCTCAATACTGATTTCCACGCCTTTAAAACGCGCGGTCGCAATCACTTTATTCAAAGCGCCTTCCAGTTCACGCACGTTGGCCTGCACCTGCTGGGCGATAAACAATGCACAGTTACGTGGTAATTCATAATCACTGGATTTTGCTTTGCGCAGAAGAATATCAACGCGGTTTTCCAGTTCCGGCGGCTCGACCGCAATCGATAATCCCCATGAGAAACGCGACACCAGACGGGCATCCATTTCGGTAATTTCTTTAGGGTAACGATCCGAGGTCAGAATAATCTGTTTCGACTCAGTCAGTAACTCGTTAAAGGTATTAAAAAACTCTTCCAGACTGGCGGCTTTTCCTGCCAAAAACTGGATATCATCAACCAACAGCAGATCAAGCGTACGGCAGTCTTTTTTAAATTTATCAATGCGTTGTTGCTGTAATGCCGTGACAAAACCGGAGACAAACTGCTCGGAGGTCATATACATCACGCGAGCGCTGGGGTTTTTATCCAGCACGGCATGACCGACCGCCTGCATCAAATGGGTTTTACCCAGACCGGTCGCCCCATATAAAAATAAGGGGTTATGCTTAGAATCCCCAAGCTGATCAACCACGGTTTTACAGGTTTCAAACGCCATTTTATTGGTCGGGCCTTCGACAAACTCGGAAAAGAGATAACCCTTATTCAGCGTGCGGCGGACTTGTTCCGGCTGGATATTAAAAGACTCTGCCGCGACAGGGTCAATCTCACCAATCTGAATTAAATCGTGGCTGGCGGTTTGTACCAAATCCCCGCCGTTCGTTTTTGCTTTTAATGCCGCTACCCCACCACCCTGCCGCGGATCAAACTTGACTTGGACATCCGTCACTTCGCCTTTACTATATTCATAGGCCAGCGCGCGGATACGATCAATATAATTAT
>JASLJP010000139.1 GCA_030152425.1 Aquirhabdus sp. | reverse complement strand
ATGACCTTCACCGCCGATGTAGCTTGATACTTCAAAACCTGAAGTCAAACGTACACGACAAACTTTACGCATTGCTGAGTTAGGTTTTTTTGGTGTAGTGGTGTAAACGCGAGTACAAACGCCGCGGCGTTGTGGACACGCTTTCAGAGCCGGCACTTTTGACTTTTCAGTCAAGCTGCTGCGACCCTTGCGAATCAATTGGTTAGTGGTTGCCACTAGTACTTCTCCCGTGAATAAAAAACCTCAAAAAGGACATACCCCTTTTTGAGGGCTACATATTCTAAATCATGGGATAGCATTGGTCAAGAAAGGGATTGATCTGCTTTTATATTTTGAAGGGTTTTATTATTATAATTTTTCAGTCTCGAGCATAGCTACCGCGATCCACCACAAGGAAGCCGCCCAAACCGCATAGAGTCGACTGATAAGCCGCCTCTATGCCCAAGGAGATCAGTCTAAATCGCCATTTTCGGCACGATCCTCGGCCAGACTTAAGGCCACGCGCTGTGCTTGCGCGGCTTTTTTACCGGTACTGCGTGCGGCACGAAACACGTGCTGAGCACTATCCACAACACTGGCAACCAATCGTGCATTATAGGTTGCACCCGCAGCCCCTGTGACCACCGGCATGGTACGCGAGAGCCAGCGTGCGGGCACGCGCAGGTTAACATGCTTAGAAAATTCGCCAAAGATACCGCCAGCGGCCTCAAGCTCCGCGCCCCCGCCGACAAATTTTTCGACGCCGCGCAAATCGCCCGACTCCAGAATGGAGCGCATACCGGCCAAAGCCAAAAGCACACCCTGCTTGTCTGCCAAAATCTCGAGATCAGCATGTTTGAGCGCTTCATAGGCCAGC
The DNA here is from genome assembly GCA_030152425.1 of Aquirhabdus sp. Classification (GTDB taxonomy): domain Bacteria; phylum Pseudomonadota; class Gammaproteobacteria; order Pseudomonadales; family Moraxellaceae; genus Aquirhabdus. The sequence continues at coordinate 2,216 of JASLJP010000139.1, read as the reverse complement.
GTGCGACCTTCAGCGTCTTGCAAATCAAAGCCGTAACAGTGGGCAATCTGATACACCGTACGTAGCGATAGAAGCAACGCCAAAGGCAGATCAATGACAGCACCAATCACACCCGTTGCGCCGGTCAAACCACCTTCAGTCAGGGCCAGAATGCGATTTTCTTCGAGCACCCCTTGCACGAGCTCATCACAGCGTTCGACATCACCGGTGCGCAACTCAAAAATATCATCTACACCTGCTCGTTTCGCGATCCGCTGTGCGCCGCTGATATGACCGGTAAAGACCGCCGCGCGTTCGAACAGGTTATCGACAAAAGTCTCAGCGACTTGCACTGGGATCATGGGTGCTACATAGTTGCTCAGCCCATTTAAGCGTGAGCCCATCAACTGTTTCGTCAGATTGGGCAACTGCTGCTTAAACATGTCACGTGGATCTACCTCGCTTGGCGGCTCACCATTAAAGCGCTGTTTGCGTTGGCTCTCGGAAAGCTGATTTAACAGACGATTACCCCCTTCAACCGCTTGTTTAGCTTGATTGGTGAGGCGCTCTTTCAGTGTATTGGAATACCATGCTTTTTCCATAACCAACCTTCCGTTTTCGTCGTTGCACTAAACATTCATGACCGCATTATAGTCTAAATCATGCAGTATCGCGGGACTTGCTATCACCGTCATACCTCAGATACAGCCCTAACCTACAGCAAAAAAAGGCTTTTTCTGACAAGAACAATCGACAAACTGCCGCGACAATGTTACAAAAGTCACACCTAAGTTGAAATTTTACGCCAAGGCTTATGAGGTCGTGAATGGATACTATACAAGACACCATACACCCACGCTGCACATCAACCATCGATAGGTCTAGGCGACATGACCCACATTAACATGACGGTCATGAATTCATGTCATACTTGAAAGTTAAATAAACACTAAAACCAAGGTGGCTCCAAATTAATTCACGTTTCATACCCTCTGGAGCTCTGATGCGCCCGTCCTCTTATGATAAGGCTGACCTTATCGCCTGTGCAGAGGGATCGCTATTCGGTTCTGGCAATGCACGCCTACCGATGCCACCGATGTTGATGCTGGATCGTATTACCAATATCTCCGACAGCGGCGGCACGCATAAGAAAGGCGAGCTGATTGCTGAGCTTGATATTGATCCGGCGCTATGGTTCTTTCAGTGTCACTTTCTTGAAGATCCAGTGATGCCGGGTTGTCTGGGTTTAGATGCCATGTGGCAGTTGGTTGGATTTTATTTAGGCTGGCGTGGCAACCTTGGTCGCGGTCGCGCATTGGGTGTCGGTGAGGTGAAGTTCACCGGACAAGTACTGCCGCACCATAAGCAAGTGCGTTATCATCTGCACATCAAGCGTGTCATTGAACGCAGCTTGTGCCTTGCAATTGCAGATGGCGAGATGTTTGTAGACGATAAACTGATCTACACCGCCAAAGATTTACGGTGTGGTGTCTTCACGGATACCAATTTTTAAGTGTCAGCGGTACTGCCGTGGAAAATACTGTGATGTTGCCTGCTTCTACTTCGGTGAGCATCGCGGTTTTAATAAAACAGCTTGGGGAATATACATGCGTCGTGTCGTGATTACTGGATTGGGAATTGTATCGTGCTTGGGTAATGACCGCGAAACGGTCACCAACGCCCTGCGCACAGGTAAATCTGGCGTACGCCTCAATCAGAGCTACATCGATACCGGCATGAAATGCCATATCAGTGGCTATACCGAAGTTGATGACTCCAATATTGATCGCAAACTGAAGCGCTTTCTCGCGCAAGCGTCTACATTTGGGTATGTTTCTGCACTGTCAGCGCTTGCCGATGCTGGCTTGACCCCTGAAGATGTCGCGCACAAGCCACGTATCGGTGTGCTGGCAGGGTCGGGCGGCTCATCGACCAACTCGATCGTCGCAGCGGCAGACGCTGTCCGCGAAGGTGGCTTGCGCAAAGTCGGTCCGTTCACCGTCCCGCGCACCATGACCAGCACCGTCACCGCTGCGATTGCAACCGGACTGAAACTGCAGGGCGTGAGCTATGCGATTGGCTCTGCTTGTGCAACGTCTTCGCACTGTATTGGTCATGCCATGGAACTGATCCAGCTCGGCAAACAAGATATCGTCTTGGCCGGCGGTGGTGAGGAAGAAGACTGGACCCAGTCGATCTTGTTTGATGCCATGGGTGCGATGAGCACCAAATACAAT
>JASLJP010000372.1 GCA_030152425.1 Aquirhabdus sp. | reverse complement strand
ACACGATGACCGAATTTTTCATCTAGCCCATTGGCATATTGGTATAGCGAGTAACCGTCTCGTAGATTGAGGATTTCTGTCAACCGCGCCATGCGCTGGGCGGTATCACTCAGGGTGAATTTGAGAAAGACACTCATGATGATGAGCATGGCCAGTGCACTCAGATAGGAAGGCCGCAGATCTGGTCTGCGCTGGCGTACAAACGCCATGAGGCGACTGCCGATCAAACGATAGCCGACAAAGACGGTCAAAAAACTTGCCGCGACCAAACACGGTGCCAAATAACGCTCCACCTGAGTGGCATAGAACCAAAACAAGAAATAGCCGACAAACACCACATAAGCATAGAAGATGCGCGGATCAACCCTGCGATAGAACAGCGGTACGAAAAAGGCGGGCAAGATCGCGGTAATTTTTGCCTCATCTAAGGCTGCCCAGAAATAGGCGATACTTTTCACGCTGCCATAGCTGGCTTGTTCGGCATTCAAAACCATAAGGTCTTGGGCGTTCCATAAGTAATAGCCAAACAGTGGCCCCCCCATCGGATGGACAGGGTCGCCGGAGATCCAAAAACTGCGGATATACCACCATGTGCCGAACGCCATGCAGCCGAGACCAAAGACGATCACGCTGACGATGCGCTTGGTGCTCAATAGCACATAGAGGCCTAAAAATACCGCCCAGATGACGCCAAAAAGTTTGATATTCGCTGCCGTGCCCGCCATGAGTACCGCCACGAGGATCCACATGCGCGCATCGACATCCCGCCGAATCTGCATCAGCGCCAATAGCGCGGCCCAGCAAAACAGCGCCAGTCCATTATCCACGTAGGCATAGCCCAGTCGCGCATAGAGGGGAATCAAATTAAACAGTATGCCAAAGGCCAGAAACCCAGCCATCGACGACCCCACAAACTGCCGTGTCGCACCAATCAACCCCAGAGCGATGACAAATAACGGCAATGTTGCCATGGCCTGTGCCAGATAGACACCGCCATACAGCAAGCCAAATGAAAACAGGAGGTTCATGTGGTTTGGAAATAGCGGGAAACGCAAATACTCATTCACTTGCAAGCTTTTGTGGTCGAGATAGTACTGCGCATAGGGCAAGTGATAGCTGGTGTCATCCCACTGACCCGGCGCCTGAATTGCGTAACAAGCCACAAAGATAAATAACGCAATGATAAACAGCAGACCAAATACAGCAGAGCGCTTATCGTTTTGAAAATATTGCACAAATTTGCTTAGATCGCGGTACTTAACAATCAATACACTCGACAGCAACACGACGAGTCCGCTCGACACGCTGATCGAGATCGCGTCGAGAAGACCGACGAGACCCAGACCGAACAACAGCACAAGGTGCAAAGACATGCCCATACTGGTCGAGAAAAACAGCCACAGATAGCCATTCACATCATCCGTCTTGGTCTTGAATCTGCGAAACAGCGCAGTCAACACGGCAAAACCAACCCATCCGCAAGCAAGCAAATACACGGCTGACAATAACAAAAGCTGTACTGCATCAAACGTCGTCATGTATCAAACCACCTTGTTTAGCTGCGTACAGCCACAAAAATTCCGAGCATGATCAACGTGACCCCAATAAAGTACTGTGGCTGAAAGCGCTCGCCAAATATAAAATGACTGCCCAAGGGCACCAGCACGAAGGCTAAGGCCATCAATGGATAGACTTTGCCCAAAGCTACTTTTTGCAATACCCAGACCCAACCGATGGTGGTAACGCCATATAGCGCGAACGCCGAAAACAGCGTCAGGAGGGTCTTGGGATCAAAGAAGCTGCCTGAGCTTTGTAAAGACGATGCACTCATCTTGAATAAAATCTGCCCTGCTGCGATCCCCAGCACGCAAATCAACGCCATCACATACGTCATGATTTATTTGAGTTCCTGCGTTGAAGACTTGTAGTGTGTGAGCTTCCGATGCAGCGGTCGCTGCGGTACGGTAGAGATATCGTGGCCGATAAACGCCAACATGAGCTGCATGCCCAAGATGATCGGCAGGGCTGAAAACATCACGGTACCGGCAGGGGTAATAACATCCTCCTCCAGTGCACTGATCCAGTGTATCAATCCATAGACCACACCAAAGACAAAAAATGCCACGCCTAAAGGCAGCTGTATCGACGCCAGCGACATATCACGGAGATAGTAGTTATAAAAAATACGCTTGAAAAAATTACGGATATGCTTAAACAGAAACTCATTAAAGATTTTAGAGATTTTGAGATTGCTGACTTCGTCGGCGTATTTGGCATCCATCGGGATATCGACGACGACTGCACGCAAGGTATTGAGCCGAAAAAGCATATCGGTCTCAAAAAAATAGCGCGCACTGATTTTATGAAAGGGTAAATGGCGCGCCACATCGCGATGGATCGCGGTATAGCCATTGGTGGGATCAAACAGATCCCAATAGCCGGAGGACAGCTTGGTCATAAACGACAATAAAGCATTACCAAAGAGGCGAATCTTGGGCATGGATCGCAGCTCTTCGAGATCGAAGAAGCGGTTACCCTTGGTATAGTCAGCCTCCCCCGCCAATATCGGTGCGACGAAGTGGGGAATGAGCTTAGGGTCCATCTGTCCATCACCGTCTACCTTGACCAGCACATCCATCCCTGCCGCTATCGCGGCCTGATAGCCGGTCATCACCGCCCCGCCTACACCTTTGTTCACTGGATTACGCAGGACGACCACCCGTGGGTCGAGGCAGTTTTTTTCGACAAAATCTCCCGAACCATCGGGGCAGCAATCATCGACGACAAAGATCTGCGTCACTTCTGAACCGATGGAGCTAATGACAGCGAGAATGTGGTTGCACACTTTATAGCAGGGGATGACGACGGCGATCTTGAACGCATTATCCATAATTT
>JASLJP010000131.1 GCA_030152425.1 Aquirhabdus sp. | reverse complement strand
AACACAACGGCTTGATCCATGGTTTCATCGTTCAACCAATGCGACAGCAGTTTTTTCTTGTGCTCAAAACCATCGGTCCAATGCAGAGTCTGGGTGACGTCCATATTGGTAGAGTGACCGGTTTCGATCGCGATACGCAGTGGATCAGCTTTCATCATGCGCTTGGCAAGATGGATGATGCGGTCGGCGAAAGTTGCCGAGAACATCAGGGTTTGTTTGCGGTTTGACGCCAGATCACCAATCGCTTCGAGATCTTCTGAGAAGCCCAGATCGAGCATGCGGTCAGCTTCATCAACGATCAGTGCATCGACATCACCCAGCGCCAGTTGGCGACGGTTGACGAGGTCGAGCAGACGGCCTGGGGTCGCGATCAGCACTTGCGCGCCTTTCAATTGCGCGATTTGTTTGCCAAAAGGCATGCCGCCCATGACGGTGGCGATACGCACGCCGCGTACATGGCGAACCAGTTTGATCGCGTCAGCGCTGACTTGCTGAGCAAGTTCACGCGTCGGGCACAGCACCAGAATGTTCGGTGATGGCATGTTTTTCAGGCGGGCGTTCAGCGTCGGTTGGTCTTGCAGGGCCAATGCGTTCAGGGTTGGCAGCAAGAATGCAGCAGTTTTGCCGCTACCGGTTTGGCTCGATACCAGAAGGTCTTTACCTTCGAGCGCGGCTGGGATGGCTTGCGCTTGCACATCAGTCGGCGTGGTGTATTCGAGATCGGTCAGGGCTTGGTTAAGGCTAGGGGCTAGCTGAAAATCAGAAAAAGTCATGCTCATGGGGTTTTGTCCGTTTAATCGGACACTCCAATAAAAGTATCAAAATAGCGCATCAACGCTTGCAGGTATGGAGAATCACGCGACAGGTGAATCAGGGGTGACCTGAACTCAATCTAGCGTGTCTCATCGCGTTTTGAATGGAGGCACCGACAGCAATGATGATTCCCCGTGCTGTCAGCGCAAATGCTGATACACAAGACAGATCAAATAGTGGTGACCGCAATTCTTTAAACTAAGCTCGAGTCCGATCCGTGAGTTGAACTCAACAGAGCAGTAGCTTCCTGAAAAAGACGATGCAGGGCTTATACACAAAAACACACAAATGCTTTTGGACGGTGGCCTGAAGATTGTCGAGAGAATTCGACGTTAGGGCGTTGAATGCATACTCATGTATGCGGACGCTTGATTTAGTCGCTTAATTGCTCTGTCGAGCGCTGCTCCGTGGAGCAATTTGAGTCTAAGCAGACTGGTAATAAATAAGTTCAGGCTTGAACGTGAAAAGTGCGTGCGCGCATTGTAGGGACGTTATGCGCAATAAGCAAGCGCTAATCTGTAATTTGCATAATGATTTTATACAGTGTTGTTCAGTTTAGCGCGCCGACCGTCAAATGTCGGCGCACTGAGCGGTATTTAGACCTTAATACCAATCTTTAATCGAGACACCGATCCCGGCATAGGTTGAGCGGTGGTTGTAGTCAATCAGACTTTCGCCATAGCCATCAAACACCTGTACAAAACCACGGAGGCGGTGGATGAGCGGAAACGTCCAGTCAAGCTGTACGGCGCCATGGGCATTGTCGCCGGTCTTTAAACTATGGCGCAGCATGAGGTTGAATTCCTGATCCTTCCATTTGCGCGTGATCTGGATGTCGCCGCGACCGATATAGTTGCTCATGTCCGGATTGTCGTCATCGGCTTTCTTTTCCGGAAAGCGATACCACGGCCGCACCATTACGACCCAGTTGTCTTTTTCAAAGCCCAGATTGAGGATCGCGCGGTTCCAACTGCGCGATAGCGGCAGCGCTCGGCCATTGGATTGGTGATCCAGCGTCAGGCCATACAGTTTGAGGGCGGGCAGGATGTTGAGGTGCGCTGGCACGATCAGGCTGACTTCAGGCTCGTAGTTATTTTCCCGAAATGGTCGTGACGTATCCCCGTTAAAAACCTGCCAGTGCGAGGTTTGGGTGTAGCCCAGCCAGATGCTGGCGAGGTTATCGAACTGATAGGCCTTGGTCTTGACGCTGATCTGAAACTTGGTTTCAAGGTGGTCGAAGTCGGCCGGGACGGTCGGGTTGTCGAGCGGGTTGGGGCTGTGCGGCAGTTCGTTGATCTTATGGGTGTAAAACGCTGGCAGGATGTACATCGGTTTGTAGAGCCGAGTATTAAAGCTTTTGCCCGATTTGGTCAGATCCCAGCTTTGATCGAGCAAGGTGGAGTCAGTGTTCTTGGGGCCACTGACGGGCACCACGGTGTCTTGTCCGGCGGTTAGGGTCTGCTGGGCGGGTGCGGCATCGGTATGCTTGCTGAAATAGTTGTCAAAGCAGGCCAAACGGGCATTGTCGGTTGAGATCTCTACACAGGCGCGGGCGCTGGGCGGGTTCTTGGCCAGTTCGATATAGGCCGGTGACACCGAGGCGGGCACGACGCCATCTATGGTGGAGAGTTCGGCAAATACGGCGGGAGAGTAAAGCCCAACAGCAATCAGGGCATAGCGCGTTGTGGTTGTTATCCGTGGCATGGTCATTCCTATCTATATTGAGGTGAGTCCTCATGGTGCAGTCGATGGCGGAAGCCTAAGTCGCTGTTTTGCAGTATAGCGCTGTCAAATTTGCCGTGAACAGTTAAAAACATGCATTGCACACAGTGTTTACATAATTGTTGGACGCGCTTTCGTGTAGCGCAACTGTAGCTTTTCGGCGCTCCCCGCAGTCTGGGGTCTGGTTTTGCCGTTTCGGTTGGGTGTATAAAACAGCTATGGCGCAAAAATAATCATCATCTCGTTTGTCGCCGCGATTTAAAACAACAAACACGGGTGCGATGTGCACCCTCAAATTCATCCGATGCACAAGGAGCACGCCATGCAGTGGGGCAATCGACGCGAGAGCCAAAATGTCGAGGATAGTCGTGGCAGTGGAGGCGGCGGTTTTGGCTTTCGCGGCGGCGGCGGGATCGGCATCGGCACCATTATTCTGGCCTTGGTCCTGTGGAAAGGCTGCGGCATCGATCCCAGTGTGGTGCTCGGCATCAGTCAGCAGGTGCAGGCACCTGCGGCGGCGGGTCAGGGCGCGCAGGTGGTCGATACGCCGGAAAGCGCCGCAGACAAGAAGTTTGTCAGCGTGGTGCTGGCCGACACCGAGGACACTTGGCAGCAAATCTTCTCCGAGCATCGTGCCACCTATCAGCCACCGGCCCTGGTGCTGTTTAGTGGTGCGATTCGTTCCGGCTGCGGTACGGCGACCGCGTCAAGTGGACCTTTTTACTGTCCGGCAGATCAAAAAGTGTATCTCGATATGCAGTTCTTTAAGGACATGCGCAGCGAGCTGGGCATCAGCGGCGATCAGCAGGGCAGTGGCAGTGGTGGGAGCAATGAAGCGGGTGACTTTGCCCGTGCCTATGTGATCGCCCATGAGGTGGGGCATCATGTGCAAAACCTGCTCGGCATCGCTGACAAGATTCAGGCCGCACGCCAAAGCGCGAGCAAGGCACAGGCCAATGCACTGTCTGTGCGTCAAGAGCTACAGGCCGATTGTTTTGCCGGGGTTTGGGCAAACCGTAATCAACAGCGGGTAAACTTCTTGCAGCCCGGAGATATTGACGAAGCGCTGAATGCCGCCACGCAGATCGGCGATGATCGGCTGCAGTCTCAGGCGCAGGGCTATGCGGTGCCTGATAGCTTTACCCACGGCAGTAGTGCACAGCGCGTGCGCTGGTTTCAAGCCGGATTTCAGTCGGGCAAGATCGAGTCGTGCGATACCTTTGGTCAGGCGATTTAATCGTACCCCATGGGGGTCGTGGCGGCATATTTTGGCGGAAAGGGGTTGGTTTCGGGCAGCTATCTGGCATAATCGCGCCCTGATTCGGTCAGCTGACCCGCTTGTCGAAATTCTGTCCGCGCTCCCTGCAGCCAATGCGCACCAAAAAAGTGCGCATGGATCGGGGCGGCGGACAAATCGATCTGCAGCCCCCGTGTAAAAATGGATATGGCGGCGTGATTTGTCGCTGCCTTATGTGGAAAAATGTACAGTAAATCAGGTATAGTTCATCCCAGTGATTTTAACTAAGCTGCTTTGGGTTTGTTCTGGCAGAGTGTTTAGTTAAAATCTTTAATCAATGCTTTGAGTTAGGTCAGTTTTTTGCCTGACTTAAAGCATGGCAAGCCAGGAGTAATCCCCGCATGAGTGCCATCGTTGCCCATCATTGGTCGTTGATTGCTTTTGTTATCGGTGTTGTTTTTCTATTGGGCTTTATGCTCACTGTTCCGCTGCTCATGGGTGGTCGGGCCAAGGGACGCACCAAAGAAGAGCCATTTGAGTCCGGTCAGCTCGGAGCGGGCGGCGCACGTCTGCGTCTGTCGGCAAAGTTTTATCTGGTGGCGATGTTCTTCGTCATCTTCGATGTGGAAGCCCTCTATTTATATGCTTACTCGGTCTCGGTACGTGAAAACGGCTGGGCGGGTTTCATCGAGGTCGCCATTTTTATCGTCGTCCTGCTGGTCGGTCTGCTCTATATCTGGCGCATCGGTGCGCTGGACTGGGCGCCAGAAAAGCGCTTGGCGGCAGAGAAGGCCGCACGTCAAAAACATGGCAACGCCCAGACCCCCTTGGATCTGGCCGAAGTCACCCGCTTTATCCCGATGGAAGAGTTGGAGCTTGATAATCGCGGTCTGATCCCCGGTCAATCCATTGATGCTGCAGCCAATGCGGTGCAACAAGCCCAGCTGCAAAAGGAAAGCGTATGAAATACACCCTCACCCGTGCGACTCCCGATGGCGAAACAGCACTGCAATACCCCGACACATCTTCAGAAGTCGTGAGTGATCCGCTTCAGGATCAGGTTGATAAAAACATTTTTATGACCCGTCTGGAAGACATGGCTCACCTTGCAGTCAACTGGGGACGTAAAAACTCTCTGTGGCCGTATAACTTCGGTCTGTCCTGCTGCTATGTCGAAATGGCGACCGCCTTTACCTCGCCGCATGACTTGGCGCGCTTTGGTGCTGAGGTTATTCGTGCATCACCCCGTCAGGCCGACCTGATGGTCGTTGCGGGCACTTGCTTTGTGAAGATGGCGCCCGTCGTGCAACGTCTCTACGAGCAAATGCTGGAGCCGAAGTGGGTCATCTCGATGGGTGCCTGCGCCAATTCGGGCGGCATGTATGACATCTATTCCGTGGTACAGGGTGTGGATAAATTTATCCCGGTGGACGTCTATGTTCCCGGCTGCCCGCCGCGTCCAGAGGCTTTTCTGCAGGCGCTGATGCTGCTACAAGACTCCATCGGCAAAGAGCGTCGCCCGCTGTCCAGTGTGGTGGGTGACCAAGGCCTCTATCGCCCGATCATGACCCCTGAGCGTGACCGTAAACAAGCCGAGCGTATCGCAGTGACCAATCTGCGTTCGCAGGATGAGTCGAGCTAAGCGCCCACGTGTATGCGGGCAGATCTGTGGTCGCCCGCGTCCCGTTCCGGTCATCGTATTTCAAGCATAAATTATTTAAGAATCTGTGTGTATTTTGGGAAGTCTAAGCAATGGCTGAAGCTCAAACGGTAGCGCCTGAAGCGCAGGGCAATGCGAATCAAGCTGCGCCTTTTATAGATCCTCGTCCTGCCTTTGGGGTGGTCGAAGAGTTGCGTGCCAAGTTCGGTGATTCGCTGCTTTTGCAAGCGACCCACGACGATATGCCGACCATCTGGGTCGAACGTGCCCAGTTGCTCGACGTCCTGATGTTTCTGCGGACGCTGCCGAAACCGTATGTGATGCTGTATGACCTGTCGGCAGTGGATGAGCGTCTGCGCACCCACCGCGCCGGTCTGCCGCCATCCGACTTTACGGTGTTCTACCACCTGCTGTCGATCGAGCGTAACAGCGATATCCGCATTAAGGTCGCGCTCAAAGAGTCTGACGTTAACCTGCCGACCGCCACCAAGATCTGGCCGAATGCCAACTGGTACGAGCGTGAAGTGTGGGACATGTTTGGCATCACCTTTACCGGTCACCCGCATCTGCGCCGTATCCTGATGCCGAACTACTGGGAAGGTCATCCGCTGCGCAAAGAACACTCGGCGCGCGCCACCGAATTCGATCCCTATCGTCTGAATGCTGAAAAGCATAAATTGGAAGAAGAGTCCGGCAGCTTTAACCCTGAAGACTGGGGCATGAAGCGTGGCAACAAGAACGAAGACTTTATGTTTTTGAATCTGGGTCCTAACCATCCTTCCGCCCATGGTGCGTTCCGTATCGTGCTGCAACTGGACGGTGAAGAAATCCTCGACTGTGTCCCCGAGATCGGCTACCACCATCGCGGTGCGGAAAAGATGGCCGAGCGCCAGTCGTGGCACTCCTACATCCCCTACACCGACCGTATCGACTACCTCGGTGGGGTGATGAATAATCTGCCGTATGTCATGTCGGTCGAAAAACTCGCGGGCATCACCGTGCCGGATCGCGTCAACACCGTGCGCATCATGCTCACCGAGTTCTTCCGCATCACCTCGCATCTGCTGTTCCTCGGCACCTACATTCAGGATTTGGGCGGGATGACGCCGATCTTCTTTATGTTTACCGACCGCCAAAAAGCCTACGACGTGATTGAAGCGATCACGGGTTTCCGTATGCATCCGGCATGGTTCCGTATCGGTGGTCTGGCGCATGACCTGCCCAATGGCTGGGAAAAACTGGTGCGTGACTTTGTCGAATGGATGCCGAAACGCCTCGACGAATATGTCAAAGCCGCGATCCAAAACTCGATGATCATCGGCCGTGCCAAAGGCGTGGCGCAGTACGACGCACGCCAAGCCTTGGCGTGGGGCGTCACGGGTCCTGCACTGCGTGCCACTGGCGTCGACTTCGACCTGCGTAAAGCGCGTCCGTATTGTGGTTATGAGAATTTCGACTTCGATGTGCCGCTGGCCTACAACGGCGATGCCTATGACCGCTGCTTGGTGCGGATTGAAGAAATGCGTCAATCGGTACGCATCATCAAACAGTGTCTGGAAAATATGCCGGCCGGTGCGTACAAGGCCGACCATCCATTGACCGTGCCACCACCGAAAGACAAAACCCTGCAAGACATCGAAACTCTGATCACCCACTTCCTGAGTGTGTCTTGGGGGCCAGTCATGCCGGAAGGCGAGGCCAGCATGATGGTTGAAGCCACCAAGGGCATCAACAGCTACTACCTGACCAGCGATCGCAACACCATGAGCTATCGCACGCGGATTCGTACCCCGAGTTTCGCCCACTTGCAGCAAATGCCGTCGGTGATTAACGGCAGTATGGTTCCCGATTTGATTGCATATTTGGCGTCTATCGACTTCGTAATGGCCGACGTGGATCGCTAAAGGACAGATGGTTATGATGATTTTAAAAAGTAAATCTGGACACGCGGGACACATCGTCAGCGACACCCGTCCACAGGTCAATGTTGCGGCGGTGCTGACCGCTGCCGAGATCAACGCGCTGCATGAGTTTATGCATCACTACCCCGATCCACGCGCGGCATCGCTCGACTCGCTCAAGCATGTGCAAAAACGCACTGGCTGGGTCGATGATGGTCAGGTCGCGGCGATTGCTCAAGTGCTGGGCATCTCGGTGCCGGATGTCGAAGGCGTCGCGACCTTTTATAACCGGATCTACCGCCAGCCGGTCGGTCGCCATGTGATCCTGCTATGCGACTCCATCGCCTGCTACCTGATGGGCAATGAGTCACTGGCCGAGGTGTTTAAAAAACAACTGGGCATCCAGTACGGTCAGACCACCCCCGATGGCCGCTTTACCCTGCTGCCGATCTGCTGTCTGGGCAACTGTGACAAAGCACCGTCGCTGATGATTGATGAAGATACCTATGGCTTGGTGTCACAGGCCCAAGTCGCAGAAGTGTTGGAGCAGTACAAATGACCGATCAAAAACCAACGGACAATACCAAAGACAGCGTGCTCGATGGCAATGCGGTGAGTGTGGCGGCCGGTCTCGCTGCGGCCAAAGCCGAAGCTGATGCTGCTGCCGCGGCTGCGGCCAAAGCCGCCAAAATTGAAGCGGCCAAGATCACCAAAACCACGCCGACCCCGATCCATGGTAACGGCACGGCCGAAACCCGTCCGCTCACTTGGCGTCTGGCGCATCACGACGAAGTACTCGACATTGATCTCTATGAGACACTCGAAGGCTATCAAGGGCTGAAAAAAGCACTGGCCATGAGCGCAGCGGATGTACAAGGCGTGGTCAAAGATGCGGTCTTGCGTGGTCGCGGTGGTGCAGGCTTCCCCGCCGGCATCAAGTGGTCACTGATCCCGATGAACAAAGAAGGCGCACCGGATGTCGGGCCCAAATATCTGGTCTGCAATGCCGACGAGATGGAGCCGGGCACCTTTAAAGACCGCCTGCTGATGGAAAAACTGCCGCACCAATTGGTCGAAGGCATGATCCTCGTGTCGCACGCGATTGGCGCCCAAGTCGGTTATATCTTCCTGCGCGGCGAATACATCCTCGCGGCCAAAAACCTCAACGCGGCCATCGACCAAGCCAAAGCCAAAGGCTACTTGGGCGAGAACATTCTGGGTAGTGGTCACAACTTTGAGCTGCACGTCCACACCGGCGCCGGCCGCTATATCTGCGGTGAAGAAACTGCCCTGATCAATTCGCTGGAAGGCCGCCGTGCCAATCCACGCACCAAGCCGCCATTCCCGCAAATCTCGGGCGCATGGGGTAAGCCAACCATCGTCAACAACGTCGAAACCCTGTGCAACGTGCCACCGATCTTGGTACGCGGTGCGGCATGGTTTAAAGGCTTGTCTGATGGCCGCAGTGGCGACGCCGGCACCAAGATCTACGGCGCGTCGGGCAAGGTCAAGTTCCCCGGCCTGTGGGAGCTGCCGATTGGCACCACCGGTCGTGAGATTCTTGCACTGGCGGGCGGTATGGCCGATGGCTTAGAGCTTAAATGCTGGTTACCCGGTGGCGCATCGACCGACTTCCTGATGCCGGAGCATCTGGATCTGGCGATGGACTTCGACACCATCGGTAAAGCCGGTAGCCGCATGGGCACCGGACTGATCATGGTCGTCGACCAACAGCAAAATATTGTGTCTGCAGTGCGCAACCTTGAAGAATTCTTTGCCCGCGAGTCCTGCGGCTGGTGTACCCCGTGCCGTGACGGCCTGCCGTGGGCGGTCAAACTGCTCAAAGGGCTGGAAGCTGGCGAGGGCAAGGCAGAAGACATCGATGTCTTGCTGCAACTGACCCGCTTCCTAGGCCCCGGCAAGACCTTCTGCGCCCACGCGCCCGGTGCGATGGAGCCGCTGCAAAGCGCGCTTAAATTCTTCCGCGCCGAGTTCGAGGCAGGTGTGCGTGCCACACCCGTCAGCGCGACCAATCATATTTCAGTTATTCAAGCATAAGGAATCGAGATGGCAGTCATTCATGTCGATGGAAAGCAATACGATGTCAACGGTGCGGATAATCTGCTCAAAGCCTGTTTGTCACTGGGCTTAGATATTCCGTATTTCTGCTGGCATCCAGCACTGGGTTCGGTGGGCGCGTGTCGTCAATGTGCGGTCAAGCAGTATAACAATGCTGATGACGCCGCTGCAGGGCGGGGTCGTCTGGTCATGTCATGCATGACGCCAAACACCGATAATATGTATATCTCGATCGACGATGCCGAAGCGGTGTCTTTTCGCGCCAGCGTGGTCGAGTGGCTAATGACCAACCATCCGCACGACTGTCCGGTCTGTGAAGAGGGCGGTCACTGCCATCTGCAAGACATGACCGTCATGACCGGTCATGATCGTCGTCGTTATCGCTTTACCAAGCGTACCCACCAAAACCAATATCTCGGCCCATTCATCTCCCACGAGATGAACCGCTGTATCTCATGCTATCGCTGCGTGCGCTACTACAACGATTACGCCGGTGGCAAAGACCTCGGTGTATTTGGTGCGGCGTCCAACGTCTACTTTGGTCGTGCGACGGAAGGTGTACTGGAGAGTGAATTTTCCGGTAACCTCGTTGAAGTCTGCCCGACCGGCGTTTTCACCGACAAGACCCACAGCGAACGCTATAACCGCAAGTGGGACATGCAGTATGCCCCAAGCATCTGCCAAGGCTGCTCGTCAGGCTGCAACACCTCACCGGGTGAGCGCTATGGCGAGATCCGCCGGATCGAAAACCGCTTTAACGGCTCGGTCAACCAATACTTCCTCTGCGACCGCGGTCGTTTTGGCTACGGCTACGTCAACCGCGCCGACCGTCCACGTCAGCCATTGGCGCTGGTCGATGGCAAAGTCGCATTACTCTCGGTCGATGCAGCACTGGATAGCGTGATCGCAACCCTGAAAGCGCCACTGGCAGCGGGCAAGGTCGTCGGTATCGGTTCACCACGTGCCTCGGTCGAAACCAACTTTGCCCTGCGTGAGCTGGTGGGCTATACCAAATTCTCCACCGGTCAGTCGCGTCTGCAGCAAGATCTGAATGCCAAAGCAGCCGAGATCCTGCAGTCGGAAGGCATCTACAATCCGGACCTGCGTGCGGTAGAAGACGCCGATGCGGTGCTGATCTTGGGTGAAGACATCACCCAGACCGCCGCCCGTGTCGCGCTGGCCGTGCGCCAAGCCGCCAAGACCCGCGCCGAAGACATGGCCGCCAAGCTCAAAACCCAAGAGTGGCTGGCCGAGCCGGTCAATCGCATCGGTCAACGCGAGCAAAGCCCGATCTTTATCTTGTCTTTGAACGAAACCAAGCTCGACGAGCTGGCCGAAGGCGTCTGCATCGCGACACCAAACGACATTTCCCGTCTGGGCTTTGCCGTTGCTGCCGCCATCGCCGGTGAGCCGTTTACCGGTATCGCGGATGAGGCCATCGAGTTTGCCCAGCAAATCGCCGACAGCTTGAAAGCGGCCAAGAAACCACTGGTTGTGACCGGTACCACGCTGCAAGAGCCCGCCCTGCTGGAAGCCGCTGCGCAGATCGTACAAAACCTGGGTGTCTACTTCGCTGCGCAAGGTGCAGGTGCACAGGCCGGTATCAATCTGGTCGTACCGGAAGTCAACTCGATGGGGCTTGCGCTGCTGGCCCAGCAAAGCGGTGCCTTGGCACTGGAAGAGTTGCTGGATCTGGACTACGACGTGCTGGTCATCGCCGAAAACGACCTGACCCGCCGCGTGCCGCAAGCCACCTTGGATGCGATCTTGGTCAAAGCCAAACAGGTCATCGTGCTCGACCATCAAGCCAATGAAACCGCCAACCACGCGGATGTGCTGCTGCCTGCCGCCAGCTTCGCCGAAGGCGATGGCACCGTGATATCCGGTGAAGGCCGCGCCCAGCGTTATTTCCAAGTGTATGATGCGGGGTATTACAACCCTGAAATCGTGATCAAAGACAGCTGGCGCTGGTTGCATGCCCTTAAAGCGG
>JASLJP010000120.1 GCA_030152425.1 Aquirhabdus sp. | reverse complement strand
GCCCAAGATCGACTGTGCCAAGGAGGCTGCTTTGCCCAGCGTCAGATAGTTGCCGATGCCGGGTGAAGAAATCGATTTTTTGACACCATCGGCATGGACATAGATGCCGGGTACGGCGCCGTGGATATCAAGCCCAAGCTTGAGCGCCAGATCATCGCTAGTCAGTACCACAAACTGTGCCGCTTCAGCGATGGTAAAGCCGACATTGTCACCAAACGGACGCGTGGCACGGGTGTTGTCGACGCTGGTGCGGCCTTTGTCTTTGTCCAGTGCCAGCAGTGCTGCGTCTTCGCCCAGTGCACCCATGGCGATATAGCCTTCCATGATCTCGGGGATGATCGGCGCTTCGGCCGAGCCGACCAGGGCGAAGTCGATGCGACCGGCTTGGATATCAACCACAGCACGGTCGAGGTTATACAGGAACGTCGCACACGCCCCCATCACCCCCGCGGTGGTGCCGACCGAGCCGAGCACGTAGGCATTGATAAAATCGGCGGGCATCTCGGCCAGACTAAACGGGCAGTTCTTACTGCTGGCACGCTTGCCCTGCCAAGGTGACTGCAGCAGACCGCCTGAGCCGTCGGCATCGACCTGACCATGGGCACTGGCGGCATAGACTGCGATACGATCCGGTGCGACCGTGGCAGTGATCACCTCCCAGTCGACGCCGACCGAGGACAGCGCATCGCTGGCACCAAACACCGTCATCTGCAGTGCGCGTGGATGATGCCGCGCGGCATACAGCTTGGACGGCTCAAAGCCGGTCGGCAGTTGCCCCGCACTGCTGACTTTCATCTTATAGGTATCGCCAACCAAAAACGGCTGCGCACCGGTAATACTGATGTCGACGAAGCCTTCGGCGGCAGGAGTCACCTGCCAGTGGCTGGGAATGACATGCGGCAGCTCACGTTTGGACAAGGTAAAGCGTATGTCGGCATCTGTGGCGTGCAGCTTGCGCTGCAGGGGCACGGCGTCGACATTGAAATGATGATGTTCAATACGGCGTAGCAGCGTGTGGCTACGGATTTTATCGCCATACAGGGCAGCCAGCTCAGCGGCGGGTGTCGCGGCACTGTGATCAGTCAGGTGCATCAGATGGGCCAGATCGGCCAAGGTGTGCTGGCGGGCGGACTCAGGCAGTGCGTCTAAGACCAGGCGGCGATAACCGTGATGAAATGACGAACGACCAGCCGCGTTAATGCCGCCAAATCCAACGATAACAGGCAAGCGCGACATGTATAAACTCCAATCGGTGTTGCGAGGTCTGAGGATCAAGCGCGCGGATCAGGACGTGACATCGTCCCATCGGCTGTACAATACAGCGGCGCATCGATCAAGAAAAAAATCCAGCGCACACGTTACGGCTTGTGGCGGCTTGCGTCCATGGCGAAAACCACCACTCCAAAACGCGGGGCACTTAAAAAGCCAAAGCAGCGCCGGATGTTTAAGCGCCTCGAAGAGAGTCTACTCGTCGAGGCGCGATCGACACGATTTACGAAAAAAGAGCTAAGGGCTCAAAAATGCCTTAGTCGGTGACCGGGCAACTGCCCGCTGCAGCGGCGGTACCACCCATCGGGCAAGTGGCTGCATCTGCGCCCTTTGCGACATCGGCTTTGCTGATCACGCGTTTGCTGCGCGCACCGTTTAGACGCTGCAGGCGTACCGGCAGTTTGTCACGCGGGGACGGCAGTGAGGTGAAGTTGATCGGCATGATGTAGTCGGCCGGCACGCTCCACGAGTACTGCTGGACGACCTGATGCAGGATGGCTTTGATCTGCATTTCGGCAAAGTGCAGGCCGATACACATATGCGCACCCCCGCCAAACGGCACGTATTTATACGGATGCTCTTTGTGCTCTTTGCGCACGTCGTTAAAGCGCTCTGGATCGAAATGATCCGGGAACGTCCACCACTTGCTCATGCGATGGGTCACATACGGGCTGACGATGACGAAGGTGCCCTTCGGAATGGTTTTGCCTTCAAAGTCGATGTCTTTGACGGTACGACGCGGAATCACATGCACCGGCGAAATCAGACGCATCGACTCACGCATCACCATGGTGGTGACGTCCATCTTGACGATGTCTTCGTGTTCGATGAATTGTTTGTTCAGGCCACGCGCTTCTTCACGAACACGCTCTTGCCACTCTGGATGCTTGGCGAGGTAATAGAACATCGCCGACAGGGTCAGGGTGGTCGTGTCATGCGCTGCCATCAGCAGGAAGATCATATGGTTGACGACATCTTCGTCGGTAAAGCGCTGACCGTTTTCGTCTTCCGCCATACACAGGAAGCTAAATAAATCGCTGGTCGGATTGGCACGACGATGGGAGATGCGGCTGCGGAAAAAGTCTTCCAGCACTTTGCGCGCTTTAAGCCCTTTATGCCAGCGGCCACCGGGCACATCACGGCGAATCACCGCAGTACCCGCCAGCACGCAGTCGATAAAGGCTTTATTGATCTGGTCGGCTTCTTTACCCAGTTTTTCGCCCATGAAGACATCCGTGGCGATGTCGAGGGTGAGCTGTTTGATATGCGGCAGCACATGGAAGGTCTTGTCCGTGCGCCATTCGTCGATGCCGCGCTGGATCGCCGGATTCATACCGCCTAAGTACTGCTGCAGTGCGCTTTTCTTAAACGCCGCCTGCATGATGCCGCGATGAAAACGATGCTCATCAAAATCGAGCAGCATCAAGCCACGGTTAAAGAACGTGCCGATAAAATAGTCCCAACCTTGGTTGTTGGAAAACGCGCCTTCTTGGTTACGCAGCACCAACTGATTGGCATCTGCGCCGACCATAAATACGGCATTCAGACCAAAGGCCGACCCCCAAAACACTGGGCCGTATTTTTCCTCAAGGCGCAACACCACATCGACCGGCCGATACAGCAGCTCTAGGGTAAAACCGACCAGCGGCAGCCCCGGCTCACCGGACATGTGCTTGATCAGCTGGCGTTTCTTTTGGCGTGACTCAATTAAGCTTTTCAACATGGCTTGCGCCCTCGATTATTTCTATCGCACGATGTGTAGATGCAGTTTAGATGTAGGCTGGATGATCCTTGGATGGCTTGATCACCGACTGCTCGCCGGTCCCAAACATCGAGGCCAAGGTATCATGCTGCGCTTTACGGCCACGCTTTTCCTGCAATCGACGCAGTCCCGGTACAACGCGATGACCCACATAGCTCAGCATACGGGGCGGTGCGGTCAACAGCGGGAACCATGGGGTGACATTGGCAGGCAAGCCCAACTGTACCATCTTCTCTGTGCCTAAAAAATACTGGCTGACACTGAGGTGCTGATGGTAGTTAATAAAGCGACGAGCTGCTTCAAAGTGGTCATAGTTGCGCTCTTTGGGCTCTTGTGCCAAAGCGGTCGCCAGCTCGCGCGTGGTCCAATCCGGTTTGCTTTGGGTCATGATGGTGTGGTGCAGCAGCACCGCGCCTTCTGCTTCGGTCTCGGCCAGCCACTCTTCTTGCACACCCATCAACCAGCAGGCATAGCTCCACAGATGCAACACGCCACGGGTTTCGCGTGGGGTCGCAAGGACACCCATCATTTTCAGCCCACCGAGCATGACCACACTAAAGCCCAAATAGGTCGCGACCATGTCGACTTGCGACAGCGGCACGCCCCATGCTTCCTCATCCCAATCGGGATTAGCCGCCAGACTGCGACGCACCAGACCGTGAATCAGGCGCACATGCATGGTCGACTTAAAGCCCGGACCAAAGCGTTTTAGACCACCCGGTTCGGTACAGTCGATCCACCATTTACCGGTTTCGGCCACGCGGCGCTGGGTGCCGTTGTTCAATGCGCCGGTCATGACCAGCGATTGGTTAAAGCCGGACAGCAGATAGCCGCCCATCAGCGCCAGATCGCGCAGCACATAGGTCGCCGCCTCGCCTGAAGCATGGATAAAGCGCATGCCGTCGTTGATCAGATCCCAATCCACCCAAGATGGCGGGTTATCCAGCGGTTTAAAAAATGCTTTGATTTCATCGGGACAGTCAGGAATCGAGCCATAGCCTTCATTCATGGCTTGCATGATCAGCGCGCGGCCTTCTTTAGGGCCGTAGGCAAACATCCAGTCGACCAGTTTATCCATCGCTGGATCACCGACCCACAGTGCGTCACAGACGCGCTCGTATTCTTCGCGCGAGGGCGCAAGATCACGACCCAGCAGCAGGCGCTTAAGCTTCGGCGTGGCTTGTTGGGTTTTTTCAAAGGGACGGACGCGCGATGGCGCTGGACGTTTCACTGGAGCATTCATGACGATCTTCCGACACTGGAGTATTGTACAGAACGTGACTATATGCGAATATGTATTCACATTCAATTCGCATTACGAATAATTGTTCGCATTAAGCATACACCCTGGAGCCATCATGCGCAAACGCCCTAAACAAGAACGCTCGCAACTCATGGTCGCCACCCTGATTGAAGCCACGGCGCGCTGCATGAGCAAGTATGGTTTTGACGGTGTCACCACCCCCAAGATCGCCGAGATTGCTGGGGTGAGCGTCGGTTCGCTGTATCAATACTTCGATGACAAACAGGGGCTGATCGAGGCGCTGCTGCAGCAAAAAGCCCATGAACTGCTCAAAGCCCTGCAGCAGCAATTCATGACGCTGCAGCCGGACAATGCCTATGATGCGGTCAAGCAAACGCTGAGCTATACCTTTGCCCAGTTGCAACAAGAAGACGGCCTGTACCTTGAGATCGTCAAAAACTGGAATCGGCTGCCGATGGAAAAGATGATCGATATCGTGCAGATCAGCTCGCTGGATTTTTGGCGCATGTTCCTGCTGAAACACTATCAGGACTTCCCCAGCGCCAACCTGCATGTCAAATTCTTTATCATCATTAACAGCACCATCTTTACCATGATGCGCTATGCCAGTGGCAACAACCCGATGATCCAGCAAGAAGAACTGGTCGACGGCATGACCAATATGATA
>JASLJP010000103.1 GCA_030152425.1 Aquirhabdus sp. | reverse complement strand
GGTTAGTGGTCGACGGGCAGGGAAAAGCACCCACCGGCGTGGAGATTGAGTCGGGTGGTCAGCCGCTGTCGAATGTCGAAGTGCGGAACTGCACCTTCCAAAACTTTAAATACCGTGCCGGTACGGTTGGCTGGGATGTCAAAAATGCGGTCAAGATGAAGTATTCGTCCGATGAGGATGTGCTTGATCGCGTGCACCCCACCAATATCAAGTTTACCAATGTGAAGTTTATCGGCTCAGGCAACTCCGGCCTGTACATTGATGACTATGTACAGCGTGTCACGGTCAGCAACTCCACCTTTGCCGACAATAAAGGCATGGCGATCTATATCGAGCATGATGCAAAATATAACGCCATTGTGAACAATACCTTTACCCGCAATGGCTACGGCTTTGGCCGTGAGGCGATCGCGATTGACTCCGCACCGCATAACACCATATCGGGCAATACCTTTGACAGCAATGCCGCAGGTGCCGTGTTCACCTACAAGAACTGCGGTGAGCACTTGGGCACGTTTGAAACCTACACCCGTAAACAAGGTGCTAACTACAACACCATCAGCAATAACAAATTCATCAACGAGAAAATCGGTGTCTGGATCGCCTCGCGCCAGAGCCGTAACCTGTCGAAATCCAATTGCTCCGACCCCTCGATGGGCAATGGCTTTTTCCAAGATTACTCCAAGAATAATCAGGTCAATGGCAACACCTTTTGTGGCACCAAGCAGTCCATCATCGTTGAAGATGATTCCAACACCATCACCAACAATCGACTGTCACAGCCTGCAGAGCTGGGAGGGGTAAAGATTACCAACCCGCCGCGCGCCCGATTGCTGAATAAGCCCATCGTCGGTAATTTGATCCAAGGCAATTCGCAGGCGAACTGCCGCTAGTCCAGCGCTATTGGGGCGGTGGTCTCGTATTGCGCCTCTGATCACGGCCTCTGCGACAAAAAAAAGCTTAGCGACGATGAGCCGCTA
The DNA here is from genome assembly GCA_030152425.1 of Aquirhabdus sp. Lineage (GTDB taxonomy): Bacteria > Pseudomonadota > Gammaproteobacteria > Pseudomonadales > Moraxellaceae > Aquirhabdus. Next base: position 3,992 of record JASLJP010000103.1, on the reverse strand, counting down.
AGCTTTTCTTATGGGTCGCTGCCTTGGCTTGGCAGTTCAGCTTTGCTTAGTTGGTACGGAAAAAATACTCGCGGTAGTAGCGCAGTTCACGGATCGAATCACGCACATCGTCCAGAGCCAGATGGCTGGATTCTTTACGGATACCGGCCATCAGCTCTGGGCGCCAGCGGCGTGCTAACTCTTTCACCGACGACACATCGAGGTTGCGGTAGTGGAAAAACTGTTCCAGCTCTGGCATCAAGCGATGCATAAAGCGGCGATCTTGGCAGATCGAGTTGCCGCACATCGGTGATTTCTTGGCATCAACCCACTTCTTTAAGAACTCAATGGTCTCAAGCTCTACGTCTCGCGCGCTCTTGGTGCTGCGGCGCACGCGCTCGATCAGGCCGGATTGGCCGTGTTGACGGGTATTCCACTCATCCATGGCGTTGAGTACCGTGTCGGGTTGGTGCACGGTCAAGACAGGGCCTTCAGCCAGAATGTTGAGGTTTTCGTCAGTGACAATCGTCGCAATTTCAATGATTTGATCGTTGTCTGTATCCAATCCGGTCATCTCAAGGTCGATCCAAATGAGACGCTGGCTGGTGTTGGCGGCGCTGCCATTGCCGTTGCTTGGGGTAGTTGCCATTAAATTCTCTATATTGCGCGTCAAAGTGCTTATACTAGCAACATTCTCATTAAGTTTGGGCTGGATCGTTTCATGCGCGCTGTTTTAATTCACATCGGCTTAGGCCTCCGTGTCATACATCGCTAATGGCGCTCATTCGTAAACGCCGCCTGACCCACCAGCAAACGCGCCGTATAGAGGCGCAGCAAGTGCGCCGCGTCGATGCCGATGCGGAAGACGGCGAGCTGCGTGAAGGTCTTATCATCGTCCACTTTGGGCGGCAGCTCTTGGTCAAAGAGCTATCCAGTGACTCACCCATTGATCCTGAGCAGCCTGCAGCGGTTGTGCAAGCGCCAGCCGACAAAATATGGCGCTGCCACGCCCGAACTAATCTGCCCGTGCTGGTCACCGGAGACCGAGTGCGCTTTCAGGTCGATGAAAATACCGAGCTGGGCGTCATTACCGCCTTGCATCCCCGCAGCAGCTTGCTCACGCGTCCAGACCGTTATCACAAGGTGAAGCCAGTCGCCGCCAACGTCAGCCTGATTGTGGTCGTTTTTGCCGCCTTACCAGTTCCATCGCCGCTATTGATCGACCGCTATCTGGTCGCGTGCCATCAGGCAGAGATCCCTGCGCTACTGGTGCTGGGTAAAGCTGATCTATTGACTGAAGAAGACGGCCTGAAGACGCTGCTGGCTGAATATCAATCGCTCGGCTATGACACGCTGACGCTGCAAACCGAGGGTGATCTGTCCGAGTTAATCACGCACATGACTGATAAAACAGTCGTCTTCGTCGGCCAATCCGGTGTGGGTAAAAGCTCCCTGATCAACGCGCTGATCCCAGATGCCAATCTCAAGGTCAATGTCATTTCCGAGAATTCGGCACTTGGTCAACACACCACGACCACCACGACACTGCTGCCGCTACCAGATGGCGGCGCGTTGATTGATTCACCCGGTATCCGTGAGTTCGGTGTCTGGCATCTGACGGTCGATGCGATCAGAAATGGTTTTATTGAAATGTATCCCTACTATGGCATGTGCCGCTTTCGCAATTGCCTGCACAAAAACGAACCTGGCTGTGCCTTGATCGCTGCTGCAGCAGAGGGCAAAGTGCTGCCACGTCGTTTGGCGAGTCTAAACCGTCTGGAAGACGAGGCTCGTGAAGCCGATGGCAATGGCTAGCAGCGCCGCATTGGGAAAAAAATTGCATGACGGGAACTTGAAAATCGTCATGCGCGTCATTATGAATAGTACAGTCTGAATTCAGGCGGATCGTTCAGCGGGTGATGGATCTCCGTCATGAAGCTGGCATCTGCGTCAGCTATCCTTCTGAAGGGATGCTGACCAGATCGTTATCGTTTTTCCAAGTTTTATTATTGCTTAAGGTGAATGTGTTGGAACGTTTTCTAGAATTCATGCAACACCATCCGATTTTATTCGGTATCCTCGGCGTCTTGGCTGTCGCGCTGTTCATGCTCGAAAACCTGCGTAATGGTCGTAAGATCTCGCCGCAAGCCTTGGGCAGTTTTGTGAATCGCGAAAAAGCCGTCATTGTAGATTTGCGCGATGCCAAAGAGTTTCGTGCAGGCCATATCAGTGGCAGCCGCAACATTCCGCTGAGCAGCTTGAAAAACCACTTGGACGAACTGCGCGAGATTCCGCAACCGATCGTCATGGTCTGCAAAATGGGCCAGACCTCAGGCAGTGCCGTGCAACAAGTGGGCAGTCCGAATCTCTACCGTCTCGACGGTGGTATTTTGGCATGGCAAGGCCAAGGCTTGCCGCTGGTCAAGTAATGAGCGAACCCCGCGTAATTGAAGGTGAATTTATGAGCAATGCCCCGACAGCAACCAGTAATGCACCCGTGACCATTTACAGCACGCCCGTGTGTCCCTATTGCGTACGTGCCAAGCAACTGTTGACGCGTAAAGGCGTGGCCTTTGATGACATCGACCTAAGCAGCCAGCCGCCAGAAGCGCGTGCTGAGCTCATGGCGCGTACCAAACAGCGCACCGTGCCGCAAATCTTTGTCAAAGGCACCTTTGTCGGTGGTTTCGATCAGCTTTACGCGCTCGAACAGCGCGGTGAGCTGGATAAAATGCTGGCCGGTTAAGGCTGGGTGGGGAATCCCGCCCCCAGTTTTAGAGACGTAGATCTATACCCTGTACACCCTCTATTTTTATAGCTTAACCACTCAATCGAAAAGGACGATTACAATGAGCGATGAACAACAAGCAGCACCGCAACCAGCCGCCACTGAAGCCCAACCCCAACTGGCGCTTGAGCGTATCTATCTGAAAGATTTGTCGTTCGAAGTTCCAAGCGCAAAAGTCTTTACCAGCGAATGGCAGCCAGAGCTGAATATCAACCTGTCGAGCAACGCAGAACAGCTGGATCCTAGCCATTTTGAAGTCGTCCTCAGCGTGACGTTGACTGCCAACAATGGCGGCTCACCGGCTTACATCGCCGAAGTCAAACAAGCCGGGATTTTCTTGATCGAACACGTGAGCCAAGAACAATTGCCACAGCTACTCGGTGCCTATTGCCCGAATATCTTGTTTCCATTCGTGCGTGAAGCACTGACTGATGTGATCACCAAGGGCAGCTTCCCGCAGTTCCTGTTGGCACCAATCAATTTCGATGCTGCGTTTGCAGAAAACGTGCAACGCCTGCAGCAAGAATCTGCAGCCGCAACCGGCCACGCATAATTCCTGCGACGTTTAGACGAGTAAGACCCCAAAGCCCCCACCTCTGCTGGGGGCTTTTGTGTATTTAAGAGGCAGGTGGGGTCGCCCCAGCATGCGTACACAGATCATGATTGCAAAATAGTACATGACAAACACGTTTTAACCGCTGACAAAGCGACCCCCTCACGGCAAAATAGCCCACTTTGTAATTCATCTTGCTGCATTTTTTATAATGCGGGGTACATGCCATGGCTTTAGACGACACCATCGAACACGCAACCAATGCCACCAGCGCAGTGGTCCATAACACGGTGCAGCAATACACCGGGATTTATGCGCCCATTCACCGCATGGCGGATCAGGCCGTAGACCGTATCCCTTACTTGATCGCTGCCGTGATCGTACTGGTGCTCTTTTGGTTGATTGGCAAGGCCTTTAAAGCCACTATGCGCCGCACTTTGGGCGGCAAAGTGCAAAAACGTCAAAACCTGATCAAGGTGCTCAACCGTATCGGCTCCTCTCTGATCCTGTTTTTGGGTATCCTGTTTGCGATGGTCGTTGCCATCCCCGGCTTTACCACCGCCAAGCTGGTGGGTGCGTTGGGGATTGGTTCGGTTGCGATTGGTTTTGCCTTTAAAGACATCTTTCAGAATATGTTGTCGGGCATTTTGATCTTATTGTCCGAGCCATTTC
>JASLJP010000102.1 GCA_030152425.1 Aquirhabdus sp. | reverse complement strand
TCACCAGTCGCGCGCTAAAGGCATACGGCCACAAGGCGCGCGTGGCGGCATCGTCACTGAGGCTATAGGTCAGCAGATGACCCGCTGCATGCTGCTCGGCAGCGGTCAGTGTCCATGTGCGCGTCCGGGCAAAGCCATGCGCGGGCAATGTAATGTCGCGAGGATGCGCACCAAACCATGGAAAGCACAGTGGAATCCCACCACGGATGGCTTTGCTCGGTGTGTAATGGCTGTGCGCGGAGAGCCACAGCAGCGGAGCTTGGCCGGTTTGCGCGTACTCAAGGACCTGTGCACCATGCGCGGAGACGACCGCATGGCAGTGAGGATTGTCGATGACCAGCACCGGCAGCCCTGCGCCTGCCCCCTGTCCGCGTGTGGCATGGCTTAATCCTGTGACTGTCTCGATGCTGACCATAACCTGCTCTTTCCCCACAAAAAAACCAGCTCACATGCTAAGGCATCGTACTGCTGCCTTCAACACATGAACTGGCTCTCTTGTTTAGCGTGATTGTTGCTTTCGTGGCGAAATTATTTTGCCGTTTGCTTCTTGGCACCCGTCACGCGTGGCGGCAGACCGGTATGCTGGGTCAGAATCTGACCTTTTTTCGGCTGCGGCGTGGCGTGGCTATTGGCACGTTTACGCGAGTCACCCGCCACCGAGGAGTTCTTCTTGCGCGCGGTGCTGTAGTCGCCGCCTTCTTTATTCAGCGGCTGGTTGGTCGGGATCAACTGATGCTTGGCGTTGCCGATCAAATCGGCACGACCCATGCTTTTCAGCGCTTCGCGCAGCAGCGGCCAGTTGTTTGGATCATGGTAGCGCAGGAAGGCTTTGTGCAGACGGCGGCGTTTTTCGCCCTTGACGATATCCACGGTCTCGCTGCCACGGCTGACCTTACGCAGCGGATTTTTGGCGCTGTGGTACATCGCGGTGGCGGTCGCCATCGGCGAGGGATAGAAGGTCTGTACCTGATCGGCGCGAAAGCCATTTTTCTTCAGCCACAGCGCCAGATGCATCATGTCCTGATCGGTGGTGCCGGGATGTGCCGCGATAAAATACGGAATCAGATACTGCTCTTTGCCGGCTTCTTTGCTAAAGCGATCAAACAATTGCTTAAAGCGGTCATAGGCACCGATGCCGGGTTTCATCATCTTCGACAGCGGGCCGCCTTCGGTATGCTCAGGCGCGATCTTCAGATAGCCACCGACGTGGTGGGTGACCAGTTCTTTGACGTATTCCGGATTCAGCACCGCGAGGTCGTAGCGCAGACCGGAGCTGATGAGTATCTTCTTGATGCCCTTGATCTGCCGCGCTTTACGATACAGCTGGGTCAGCGGGGCATGGTCGGTATGCAGGTTGTCACACACGCCCGGATAGACGCAGGACGGTTTACGACAGTTCTTTTCGATCTCGGGGTCTTTGCAGGCCAGACGGTACATATTGGCGGTCGGGCCACCGAGATCGGAGATGACACCGGTAAAGCCCGGCGTGGTATCGCGGATGCTTTCCACTTCGCGCAGGATGGATTCTTCTGAGCGGTTCTGGATGATGCGGCCTTCATGCTCGGTGATCGAGCAGAAGGTACAGCCGCCAAAACAGCCGCGCATGATATTGACCGAAAACTTGATCATGTCATAGGCCGGAATCCGTGCATCGCCATAGGCCGGATGCGGGATACGGGCATAAGGCAGATCAAACACATAGTCCATTTCTTCGGTGGACAGCGGGATCGGCGGTGCGTTCAGCCATACATCGCGGTCACCGTGGCGCTGCACCATGGCGCGCGCATTGCCCGGATTGGTTTCCAGATGCAGGATGCGGTTGGCATGGGCATCCAGTACCGGATCGTCTTTGACTTCGTCATAGTCCGGCAGGCGAATCACCGAGACTTCACGCGCAGGCATACGATGCTTGATCGCTTTGCTCACTGCAACGCTTGGACGCAGGGCAACGATCTGGGTGTCTGGCTCAAGCTGGGTGACCGCATCGGCATTGACCACCTGATTGGGCACGGCTTCTTTGACAAACCCTTGATAGGTGGTCGGCGGGTTCTTCGGATTGCTTTTTTCGACGTCGCAGCTGTCGAGGTCTTCGGTCATCACATAGGGATTGATGATGGCATCGACCCGACCCGGATTGTCGACGTCATTGCTGGCGACTTCGATATAGCCCGCTTTAGCGACTTTACGCGCCTCATTCAAAATAAAGCTGGTGCCGCGCAGGTCGGTGATCTGGTCGACGCGGTCGCCTTTGGCCAGACGATGGACGACATCGACGATGGCGCGTTCGGCATTGCCGTACAGCAGGATATCGGCTTTGGCATCGGTGATGATCGAGCGGCGGACTTTGTCCTGCCAGTAGTCGTAGTGGGCGATACGGCGCAGGCTGGCTTCGATCCCACCCAAGATGATCGGCACATCGGGATAGGCTTCGCGGCAGCGCTGTGAATAGACGACGGATGCGCGGTCTGGACGTTTGTCCGGTACGTTGCCCGGCGAGTACGCATCGTCGGAGCGGATTTTGCGGTCGGCCGTGTAGCGGTTGATCATCGAGTCCATATTGCCAGCGGTGACGCCAAAGCAATACACCGGCTTGCCAAGTGCTTTAAACGGCTCGGCGGAGTGCCAGTCGGGCTGGGCGATGATGCCAACGCGAAAACCCTGGGCTTCGAGCAAACGTCCGATGATGGCCATGCCAAACGATGGATGGTCGACATAGGCATCGCCGCTGATGATGATCACGTCGCACGCATCCCAGCCGAGCAGATCCATCTCCGCCCGACTCATCGGCAGAAAAGGCGCAGGCTCAAAGCACGACGCCCAGTGTTTATCATAATCAAACAAGGGCTTAGGCGTGGCACCTGAAATAACGTGTACGGACATGGCAATCTGGCTCTAAAGCTAAAAATGCTGCTTAACACAGCAAATTGGATGAAAACCGCTCATTTTAGCATGAAATTGAGTCATGTGCCGCACCTGTTTGACGACATCGTCCTGCCAGAGTCTAACCACGCCCGCCCACTAGCGCAGATAGACGCGACTGCTGCGGATACGGCGCAGGGAGTAGATGAAGCCTGCCACCGCCAAACCCAAGGTCAGCAGCGCCGTGAGCACGGCATATTTCAGGGCTTTGAGCGTCGTCCAGAACTGACCCAAACCATCGAAGCGCGAGACATAGCCCGTGACCATGTCGGTCACCGTATAGCCCGCGATGGCATCGTGCTTGGCATCAAAGTCTGCGTAGCCATGTGTCGGGGTAAAGCGGGTCAGCGCGGCCAACTGATGCGCTTGGATTTTGACCCGATAAAAGTCACGCATCGGGGCGACTGCATTGAGGTCGAGCACGCCGCTGCGGCTCAGCATACGGATGTTGTAGTTGAGCGTCGTTTCATCATTGCCCAAGACTGCGATTTCTTTGGCCAACACATATTGATGGGTGGCCGGGTTATAGCTCGGCTGATCCGCCCAGCCCAGTAGACTGATCGAGTTGTAGCCTTTTTTATAGCGCGCGGCACTTTGTTCATCGGTCTTTTTTTGCAGGTCTTTGAGGATCTCGTCATATTGCAGTTGCGCGGCATCGGTCTCGCGCACATGGCCGTCGGCCTTATAACTGATCACCATTGCCCAGCCTCCCGGCCCCAGCAGGCTATGATCGGCAGAGACGATCAAGCCCTGCGTCATTTTGCTGACGGGATTGCCCCATACAGCACCGAGCAGGGTGTTGGCATCTGCAGGTGCCAGATACTGATACTGCGGCGGCAAATCCAAGGTCGCGATCCCGTTGGGCAAGGTGATCTTGCCATGCTGAAACTGCAGCGACGCGATCAGCTCGGCTGGCGTATGATCCAGCACCCGTTTCTCCGCACTGAGCGGTTTGATCCCGATCAGCTCCCCCTCTACGGCATGCAGCGCACTGCATGCCCCCAAAGCCAGCGCCCAGATCAATGTTTTACACGCGCCCATCATGACAACTCACCCAATAAACCCAACATTCAACCCACACCAAAAATAGAAATATACAATATATTCATTATCTTAATAAAAGATCATACGACATCATCCTAACATACGGATATGACGAATTAAGGTGATCCTGCCTAACCTTGCAAAAAACAAACCAAAGCGTTCCCCCATCGGCATTGCGCGTTTAAACACTTAGGTACGCCAAATCCGCGGCAGCTCCTCGCCCAGTCCAAACCAGTGGCGCCGCAATTTGGCGCGAAGAGCGGCGAATCCGTCCATCGCCTGACGCGGGTCAGCCCCCAAATAGCGCGCCACCACCACATCATCCAAACGCGTCACCACCAGCGGCATTTGCATGCGTGCGATCAGATCGCGTAGCACGGCGATGTCCTGATCGAGCAAGGACTCATCGCGGCGATGGATGGGCGGCACGGCCAGCAACATGCCACTCACCGCCTGACCCGCCAGCCCGAGCGGTGAAGCCAGCCAGCGATCCCCACCGTCAAATGCTAACCGGTCATCCAGCAGCAGGCGACCAGCGCGTGTCAGCAGCAAATGGCTGCGATACTGGCCATGCGCATAGCGCTCAGCGCGGGCGGGACGCCCGATCACCAAGATTTCCCAGCCGATAAATGCTGCGGTCTCCGCGAGATGGATGTGTGTCTGACTATGGGCGATGGCCTGATCGAACAGCATCACCTCTTGGGGCAACCACTCCAGTAGCCCGCCTGCAGCAACGGAGAGCGCGATCTGCTGCCGAGCCGGCCGACCGTCGCTTTTGTACCATTTCCCGGCACCCGGCGTGGTGAGTAGTGCATGCGCGTCTCGCCCGACTGTGACCGCGATCTGCAGCTCATCGCCGCCCGCGATTCCGGCGGGTGGATGCAGCAGGATGACATGGCACACCCCGGTCGGTTCCGGCCAGAGCGCTTTCTGCACCCGCAGTGGCCCGGTGCTCTGGCGCGTCGCCAGTACGGTACGCGCCTGCTCCGCACGATAGTCGAAGGCCAGTCGCAGCTCGGCCTGCCACGGCGCATAGGACACGGCAGGATGGCGGTTTGGCGCATAGGGCGCGTTCACGGCAGAGACTCTCCTCGCTGCAGGGGAAGTGGTTGAGATTCGGATAGACAGGCGATTTACGCCTAACTCACTGCCCATAACGTTGCAATTTTTAGGCAAATTTGCCCAAAGACTGGCTAAAACACTCATGATCGCTGAAAAAACGATCTTTTTCGCCATTATGAGTGACATGGTGCATTGTCAGAATGACTGCGTACAGTTGTACACCGAATGCAAGACCATAGACTGCACCCGCCTAAAGGAAGATCCGTGATGAATGCGACCCAAACGCCTCCCGCGCGCAAAAAAGCCATCGGCATCACCGTACGACGCTTGGCCTTCCAGCCGGCGCGTATACCCCGCATGTACTTCGCCCGTTCGCCGCTTGGCTCACATATCCTGACCGCGCTGTCGTCGACCTTTCCGATCGGCGAGCAGTTCTTTGTCCATAGCGTGCGCAATGTGCGAGAGCGCATCACCGACCCCGCCCTGCAAGCGCAGATCTCTGCGTTTATCGGACAAGAAGCCATGCACTCACAGGCGCATGATCAGTTTAATCAAAGCTGGCGCCGCGACGACTACCAGCTTGATAGCTTTATGGCATGGCTGGCGCGTGAAGATCAGCGCATCCGGCAGGTGCCCAAACAATATCAACTCGCCCTGACCTGCGCTTTTGAGCACTTCACAGCCATGCTCGGTGAGTACATCTTGAGCCACCCGAATATGGTCGAAAGCTTTGACGCCGAGGCCACCCGCCTGTGGCTGTGGCATGCGGTCGAAGAGTCCGAGCATAAAAGCGTGGCTTTTGATGTCTACCAAGCCGTCTACGACGACCTCAAAGTCCGCCGCAGCGTCATGCTGTCGGTGACCAGCGCCTTTGCCTCACTGGTGGCCTTTAGCGCTTGGCGCCTGATGTGGCAGGATCGACGCCAGAGCATCTACTCGGTCAAAGGCATGGTGGGCAATGTGCGCGGTGCGCTGCTACTCGGACGCATGCTGGTCGCCCTGAGTCCGGAATGGCTGGCCTACTTTAAAGCCGACTTCCACCCCAACCAGCGCGACAGCACGGCGCTGCTGACCCAATGGCGCGCCTATCTCGATCAGACCATGCCACCAGCGGCAGCCGTCGCCGCCTAAGCCACTTCACCGTAAAATCTGGACATATAGTCTGGCCATAAAACCCGGCCATAAAAAACACCGCCTGATTGCTCAAGGCGGTGTTTTTTTTGCTTTATCCTGTCAAATGCCCTTTGGAGTGGTCATTTGAGGGGGATGAAGCGCGTCTTAGAAGGTCAGACCCAGTGAGCCGACCAGAACGTTGGCTTGTTTTACACCAAAGCGGTTTTCGCCGCCAATGATGTATTGCAGCCCCCAAGTACCGCCAGCGATTGGCAGTGGATGGGTTACGCCCAGCGTCAGATGACGGAAAGCAAAGGTTTTTGCTTTGTCAGTGGTGCTGGCAGAGCCATCTTCATTGGTGAAACCTTGCAGGTACGCATAGCAAGGGCCGCCAGTGATACATGCTGGGTTAGGATCTTTGCTTGCGCTGTTGCTGTTGATGAATTTACCGTGTTTGCCATAGTAGTACGCACCGGCTTGACCAACGAAGGTAAAGTCACGTGGCAGCGCATGAGTCCAAGTCGCCAAGAAGTAGGTGTCTTTCTTGTTACCGAAAGTCACGTCGTTCAGCAGGGTTTGTGCAGTGATGCCAACTTCTTTGTAGCTCAGACCCAGTTTGGTTTCAAAACCGGTTGATTCCCAGCCCGGTTGGTACACATACACCGTACCACCGATGGTGTAGCCGACATCGCCAACAGTACCGGTGTAACCACCGTAGAAGTCGTTTTCAAAGGAGTTTTGACCATGCTTGCCGTTTGATTCTGGGTTCAACGCGGCATAGCTATAGCCCAGCGTGGAGAACCAGTAACCGACATACAGGCCGTTTTTCATCACGTAGTCCAAGCCACCTTGTACGGCTGGGGCGTCTTGTTCTGGACCACTGCCATCATAGGTTGGGTTGTAGGTTTGGGTGATGCCACGCAGGATATACTTGGAGTACACGCCGACGTTACCGGTCAGGTTACCTTCAAATGCAGTACCCGCCAGAGCAGGCGCTGGTGCATCAGCAGCATGGGCTACTTGACCTAAGCCTCCCAGCAACACCATAGAAGATACCAACACTTTCAAAGCTGTTTTCGCGTTTGCTACTTTCATATTTCTTGCTCCCCAAGAACATTGATTCATATCAGTTATGGATATCACCTCACCCATCCTTTAAACTTGCGGCGTTTGCCGCGATTTGCTGGATAGGCTGTGAGACTTTCGATTTCAGTCGAAGTTATTAATACAAATGTCATGCCAAGTTCACACAACACCTGTAGGCCGTTACCCGAACTATTGTGTAACAAAGCTTTATATCTATTGATAATATTTCGATAAAATTATTTCTGTTTGTTATAAAAATTTGCTAAAGATCGTAAGTATTCCTGCACATCCTGCGCCAATTTGTATCAATGCCCCGCCGTACGCATTTGCATGCACCCCATAAATCATCCTAAATACGCACCAATTCTGTGCATAATATGGACTTATTTAGTGCATAATCGCTTTTGCACGTAAATGCGTTATTTTTGTGCTTATTTAGCGCATTTTTGCACCATTTCGTATCACCACGCCGTATGTATAGCAGTTCACACAGCAGGGCACTGAGCGATCATCGCGCACAGCCTAAAAGGGTATTTTTAGGCAACGACTAGAGGTCATTGGCCACTATAAATACAGACCAAACACATGTAATATAAGGCGCATAAAGATTGAGATCTCGTCAATGTCGCTCTGCAACCCGTCATTATGATGCTGCACCATTTATACAAACATCATTAATAACAACAATGACATGGAGATCACCCGTTGAATGCTGATGTACTGACTGTCTCCAGCCCCAATTCTGTGCCGATACGTATCGTGCAACTGACAGATCCGCACTTGTTTGTGGATACTGGCGCACGCCTGCTCGGCATGAATACTGAAGACAGCTTTCAGTCCGTCATCCGCCTCATTCAACATGAGCAACGCCTGCCTTCCGCGCCCGGCGCTGCCGTCACCGACGCTACCGTCCAGCTCATCCTCGCCACTGGCGATATCGCACAGGCGCCAAGCAAACCGGTCTATCAACGTTTTCTGCAGACCATGCAGGCCTTGCACGCCCCTTATGTATGGCTACAGGGCAACCATGACCTGAGTCAGCTGTTTATCCAAAGTGGTGACGACAGTGCGTGGGTCAACAAAAACGTCATCGAGCTGGGGTCAGACTGGGTCGTGCTGATGCTGAACTCAGCCAAAGACCATGAGATCGGTGGCAGCTTTAGTGCAGAGGAACTGGACTGGCTCCGCCTGCAGCTCGCCCGCTACCCGACCCGCCATGTATTGATCGCCCTGCATCACAACCCACTCACGGTCGACTCTCGCTGGATCGACGCCTCGGGACTGGCCAACGCCGCCGATTTCTGGGCGATTATTCAAGACGCGCCGCAAGTCCGGCTGGTGATCCACGGCCATATCCATCAAGAATTTGAGGCAGTGCACCACGGCATCACGGTGCTCGGCTGCCCGTCGACCTGCGTGCAGTTTAAGCCGCTGTCGCAAACTTTTACCGTTGATCTGCTGCCCCCTGGCTATCGCTGGTTTGACCTGTATCCTGATGGTCGCTTTGAGACCGCGGTATCGCGCGTGCGTGAACTTCCTGCAGGCATCGACATCCATTCCGCAGGCTACTAATCCGGCACAGTGCCCCCATAAACGATGAATGGGATTTGCCATTGTATCGTGCGACATGTTTTCGATTAGCCTCTTGCGCCACTGGCAAAAGCGTGCTAAAAGACGCGCTGAAAATAGATCGCCGCTCTTTTTTCTCGCCGTCCAGTTGCTGTCATAAAGTCGCATATTGAAGGCATTTGGCACAAATTTGGCTTTTATAGTCATTGAACGAATAGGTTTGGCGGCTCACGCATCGCAAGCGTTTGCAGATCGGATGCCGCTTTAAGCAGAAATACAGGTAAAACGGTAACCCAGACATGACAGACTCGACCAAGACACCGCGCAAAAGCGCTGCAAAAGCGAAATCCAAACCAGCTATCACCGCACTGGCGGGCACTGCTGTCAGTTTGTACGGCATCGATCCCTATGTGCTGACCGATGGTGAAGAGTATATGTCTGACGGTCAGATGAACCATTTCCGTCGCATCCTGACCGCATGGCGCGCCGAACTGATGCAAGAAGTCGACCGCACCATGAGCCATATGCAGGACGAGTCAGCCTCGATGGCCGACGTCAATGACCGTGCCACACAGGAAGAAGAGTTCGCCATCGAACTGCGCACCCGTGACCGTGAGCGTAAACTGATCCGTAAAATCGAAAAATCGATCAAAGATATCGATGACGAAGACTATGGCTACTGCCAGACCTGCGGCATCGAAATCGGTCTGCGTCGTCTGGAAGCCCGTCCAACGGCAACCCAGTGCATCGACTGCAAAACACTGGCCGAGATCAAAGAAAAGCAAGCCAACGGCTAAGCCGCCGGCATCTGCCCTCTGATGAAGACATCCTATACGGGTCGGTTTGCGCCATCGCCAACCGGCCCGTTGCATTTTGGCTCCCTCATCGCAGCGCTGGCCAGTTGGTGCGATGCCCGCACGCATGGCGGCCGCTGGCTGGTACGCATCGAAGACACCGACCTGCCACGCAATCTGGCCGGTGCAGAGACCGAGATCCTGCGCGCCCTCCACCGCTATGGCCTAGACAGCGATGCGGCGATCCTCAGACAGTCCGAGCATCTCGACCGCTACAACGCCAGCATCGACCTGCTCCATGCGCGTGGCCTCGTCTATGGCTGCGCCTGTAGCCGCAAACAGCTCAGCATCCATCCCACCAGTGCCTACCCCGGCACCTGCCGTGACCTCGGCCTACCACTGCAGGGCAACGCCGTACGCCTACGCGTGCCGGATGAGGTGATCTGCTTTGATGATCAGCTACAGGGACAGGTCTGCGAAAATCTCGCCCAAACCACGGGGGATGTGGTGCTGCGCCGCCGCGATGGTATCATCAGCTATCAACTGGCGGTGGTGGTCGACGACATCCTGCAGGGCGTGACCGATATCGTGCGCGGTGCAGACCTGCTGGACAACACCGCACGCCAGATCTGGCTACGGCACTGTTTGCGTGAGTTAGGCGCTGCGGGGGGATTTGGACAGGCGGTCGAGCCGCGCTATAGCCATATCCCGCTGGCAATGAATGCCGACGGGCAAAAGCTGTCGAAGCAAAATCTGGCCGCAGCCTTGGATCTGGACGACCCGATCTCAGGTCTACGACTGGCCTTTGCAGCCTTGGGACAAGCGAGGGTCGAGGCCGACAGCGTTGCGCAGTTTTTGCTGCGCGCCGTGGCGGTCTGGGATCGCAAAAAAATAACACCCGGCACTGCGCTGGCCGGCACGTATCGCTGACCCGCGCAATATGGGCGGTTTAGCCGCTGAGGTACGCCTCGCGGGCGCTACGCGGCTTGGGTTTTTGCGTTTCTTGATCTATGCGCAGCAATACACCCACCATCATCATCGACATGATCAGCGATGTGCCCCCATAGCTGATAAATGGCAAGGTCAACCCTTTAGTCGGCAGCAGCCCCATGTTCATGCCGCCATTCACCAAAATCTGCAGCAGAAAGATAGTGGCGATGCCATAGGCCAGATAGCCAGCCGAAGCATACTGATTGACCAGTGCGCGATGGCCGATGCGCATGCAGGAGATGACCATGATAAATAGCAGGCTGAACAGGCAGACGATGCCGATAAAGCCCAACTCCTCACCGATGATCGCCAGCAAAAAGTCGGTATGCGCTTCAGGCAGATAGGAGAGCTTTTGCACGCTATGGCCGAGGCCGGTGCCGGTGATCTCACCACGACCAAAGGCGATCAAGCTTTGCTTGAGCTGATAGTCGGCGCCCAGCTCGTCATCCCACGGGTTGGCAAAGGTGGTCAGACGCTTGAGTCGGTATGGCTCTAACAGGATCGCGGCGGCCAAGGCAATCAATGCCCCGCCGATCAACACGCCAAACTGACGGATCGGCGCACCGGCGAGAAAGAACACCGCCATCATACTGGCGACCACCACCACACTGGCGCCCAGATCAGGCTCCAGCAGCAGCAGGATCAGCACCGAAACCATCGGCCCGAGCAGGCGAAAGAAGCCCGACCAGCTAAAGCGGATTTCATCCTCACGGCGCACCACGTAGTCGGCGGTAAACAGCACCATGGCAAACTTGGCCAGCTCCGAAGGCTGGAACGTAAAGCCCGCCAGCCTGATCCAGCGCTTCGAGCCGTTCACTTCCGAACCGATCCCCGGCAGCAGCACCATCACCAGCAGGATGACCACGACCACCCACAGCAGGAAGGTCTGGCCAAACCAGAGCTTGAGTGGCACCTTGGTCGCGAGATACACCGCCATGATGCCGATCAGCAGATACATCAAATGGCGGGTGATAAAGTACAGCGGTTGATGAAATTTATAGTCGCCATAGGGGATCGACGCCGAGCCGATCATGGTCGTGCCGATACAGAGCAGCGTCAGGACACTAAAGACCAGCAAGCGTCGTGCGGTCAATTCGTCGATCAAGGACGGCAATGCCAGAAAACGCACCCAACCGGCCTGAAATTGTGATTTTGCATTTTTTAACATGGTGTACAACATCTCTCATCGCAATGACAGGCTGTCGCCAGCCGTGCCGCATATGCGCACTATCCTAGGGATTAAAATTTACTGGCCGAGAACCAGTTGCTCAAACTGCACACCACGATCTTCGTAATTCAAAAACATATCAAAACTGGCGCACGCGGGCGATAGCAGTACCGCATCACCCGGCTGAGCGGCCTGACGGCAGTATGCCACAGCATCATGCAGCGTCTGTGCATGGATGACAGGCACGTTGTGTGTCTCAAGCTGGGGCTGCAGTGCGGCTTCGATCACGCCCGCGTCTTCGCCGATCAGCACCACCGCCCGCGCAAAGCGTGCCAAGGACGCCGCCAGCGGTTTAAAGTCTTGGCCTTTGCCCACCCCGCCCAAGATCACCGCCAGTTTATGACCGGGGAGGTCTGGGTTGCTGGACGATAACGCCGCGCCCAAGCCCTCGACCGCAGCCAAGGTGGCGCCGACATTGGTGCCTTTGGAGTCGTTATAAAACCGTACCGCCTCTTGCTCGGCGACGAACTGGCAGCGATGTTTGAGTCCGGCAAACTCGCGCAAGGTCGCCAACATGGCGTCCATCGGCAACTTCACCGCCTCGCCCAGCGCCAGCGCAGCCAAGGCATTGGCGATATTGTGGCTGCCTTGGATCTTCATCTCGCTGGCTGCCAAAAGGCGGTTACGACCTTTGGCCAGCCAGACGGTGCCGTCCAGATCGCGCAGGATGCCGAAATCATTGATATCTGGCGCGCTCAGGCCAAAGCTGGCCATCGGCACGTTGTCGCCGATCAAGGGACGGGTCAGCGGATCGTCGCGGTTCACCACATAGCGCTCGCACTGCTGAAAGATCCGATGCTTGGCCGTGTGATAGCCGAGCATATTGCCATGGCGATCCATATGGTCTTCACTGATGTTGAGACATACGGCAACGGCGGCGGCGAGGTTGGTCGTGGTTTCCAGTTGGAAGCTCGACAGCTCAAGCACGATCAGCTCAGGATCGTTGTCCAGTAGCTCCAGCGCTGGTTTACCCAGATTGCCACCGATGGCGGTGCGTAGTCCGGCTGTGATGGCCATCTCGCCAACCAAGGTGGTGACGGTACTTTTGGCGTTCGATCCGGTGATGGCGACGATGGGCGTCTGAGTCGCACGGCGCAGGAGCTGGATATCGCCAATGACACTGACACCCTTGTCCAGAGCGGCTTGCACTGCAGGCTCGGTCAGCGCAAGGCCCGGACTCAAAATGATCTCATCGGCGCGGCATAGCAGCTCGGCGTCCAGCCCGCCCAAATGACAGGCAACACCATCCGGCAGATCGACCAGACCCGGCGGGTCGATGCGCGTGTCGGTCACCGCGACCTTATAGCCTTGGGCAACCAGGTAATGCACCACCGACACGCC
>JASLJP010000353.1 GCA_030152425.1 Aquirhabdus sp. | reverse complement strand
GGCGCAAAAGCAGCGCAACTTTGAGGCACGCGCCAGCGCAGATCCGCGCTCGAAATGTTTCACGCTGGGTGTGCCCCGCGGTATCTACTACCCCGAGCCGTTCCAGATCTTTCAAAGCAAACACGACCTACAGATCCTGTTTCAGTTCGGCAACAGCGCCCGCACCATCTATGCCAATGGCACCGACCATCCGAGTCCGGATGATGCCAATGACTGGTGGCTGGGCGATTCGCGCGCCCACTGGGAAGGCGACACCTTGGTCGTCGATGTCAAAAATTTTGGAGATCAAACCTGGCTGGATCGGGCAGGCAACTACCATAGCGATGCGCTGCATGTGGTCGAACGCTGGCGCTTCCTCGATGCCAATACCATCGAATACAAAGCCACGCTGGATGATGTGAATGTCTATAGCAAGCCTTGGTCGCTCACCGTCCTGTTGCACCGTCATCGTGAAAAGAATTTCCAGCTGATCGAAAACTATTGCTACACGCTGGACTACGACCAGTACTACCCCGTGCCCAAATAATCAGCGACCCAACCCTATATCGAAATGAAGTGAGAACACTCATGCATACACATTTACGCCTAGGGCAGAGCTGCCTATTGGCCAGTACCTTAGCGCTGCTGCCGCTCATTGCCAGCGCTGCAGATCCAGCGACACCCGTCGCCGCCGAAGCGGCCAAAGCGGAGAAAAAACCTGCTACAGGCAATAACGGCGGCTATGAAAAAACCTATGAGATCGTGCCGCAAGGCAAATGGACCGGCCCACGCACCGATGATGGCCAACCCAACATCGAAGGCTATTGGTCGAATACCGTGTCGAACCATGCCAACTTTACCGATCCGCAAGGCGGCATCCCCGGCGATCCGTCCTTTGAACGCAAAAAGAATGGCCCGCGCAATGAGCGCGCCCCGAGCCGCGTGACCGATCCCGCCGATGGCGAGATCCCCTATCAGCCATGGGCGCGTGCCAAGCAGCAGGAGTTCCTGCAGTATTTCTTTAACCCGATCAAACCGGAATACATCGAGCCACTGGCACGCTGTGCACCGGCGGGCGTGCCCAAGTCGTTCTATTGGCACGGCTATGAAGTGCGTCAGTTCCCCGGCTATGTCATTTTCTATTTCGGCTCAGGCACGCGCGTGATCCATCTGGATGGCAAGCCGCACCTGCCCGCCAACATCAAGCTGTGGAATGCCGATTCGCGCGGTCATTGGGAAGGCAATACCTTGGTGGTCGACGTGACCAACAGCAATGGCAAAGCGCGCTTTAGCCGTACCGGTGACTTCGCCAGCGAAAACGCCACCTTCCAAGAAAAATACATTTTTTCGCAGGATGGCAAACGCTACACCTACCAAGTCGTGGTGACCGACCCGACGGTGTATACCCGTCCGTTTACCGTGACCATCCCGGCCAAGCGCTATACCGTTAATGACAAACCCAACGGTTGGCATTTTGAAGTTTGGTTCAATAAGCGCGATGCCAAGGGCGGTACACCGACCATCGAACGCGAAGAACGACTGTGTGTCGAAAACAACGGCGGCTTTGGCCAAGCCGACGCGGGTGCCAAAAAATAACAGCGCTTAAAACTCAAATAACCCTTTACTCCATTTCCCCCGCTCCACAAGGCGGGGATTTTTTTATCCGCCACATGTCCGGCAGAGGAGGTCGGCCTGGATCGTTGTCACACGCCGGGGGAGTATGCTGTTGAAGATAAAACACTCCGGGGGAGTATGCTGCGGCGTTTGCAACAGTTAAGCCGTGATTTTGTTGAAAAAAACAGCTTTGGATAGCAGTCCATAAACTATTAACAAAAATTAATATTTGAAATATAAAGAGAAAAATCCAGATTACACAAAAACAACCCGATCGGCATAGCGGTTGCAATGAGTCATCACTCATCCCCCTTTTTCAGCAACAAGGATTCCCGATGTCTTATCAGAACCAAGCCCCCACCGGGGTGTTTCCTTTGAGCCGGCTGTCTGCCGCCGTGCTCTTGGCAGGCCTCTCGCTCAGTGCTCCTAGCCTGAGTTTTGCCGCCGACACCGATCCCGCCGCAACAGCAGCCACCAGCGCCAGCGATGGTACCACCGCCGCCAATACCGCGACCGACAGCACCCCGACCTTTGATTCGGTGGTCGTCACCGCGCGTAACCGCGAAGAGCTGGCGCAAAACGTGCCCGTGCCGATCTCGGTACTCGGCGGCAAGCAGCTCGACCGTGACAACACCGTCAGCGTGCAAGACCTGACCACTAAAGCCCCCGGCCTGACCGCCACCACGCCCAATGCGCGGCGCACCGGGATCTCGATCCGCGGGATCGGGAAATCGAGTGGCAATGACAATATGGAAGCTGCCGTCGGCGTGATCGTCGATGACGTGTTCCTGACCCACGTGGGCATGAGCTACCAAGACTTTACCGACCTCGACCGCATCGAAGTGCTGCGTGGTCCGCAGGGCACTCTGCTGGGTAAAAACACCACCATCGGCGCACTGAACTACGTCAGCAAGTCGCCGAGCTTTGACCCGCATGGGTCGTTCTCGGTGGGTGCCGGTTTAAACCTGCAAGGGCTGCAGCTCAATGCCTCGCGTACCAATGCCCTTATTGATGACGTGCTGGCCTATCGTGCATCGGTGTTTGTCGATCAGCAGCAAGGTTTCCTCAAAAACGTCAGCCCTAGCCCGGAAAACGTGCAAGAAAAAAATCGTTACGGCGGCCGTTTGCAGTTGCTGTGGAAACCCACCGAAAACATCAATGTCAGACTGAACCTCGACAGCGCACAGAGCAATGAATACGGCAATACCAAGCCATTTATGGAAGATCCGCTGACCTTTGCCGATGGCAGCTCACGCACGGCGGGTGGCAAGCTCACCTATACCTCGCGGCTCTCGCGGGACTATTTCGGCGGCTATACCCCCGTAGTTGGTGATATTTCATGGGAAAAAATCGATGTTGCCCAGTCCAAACCGCTGGCGACCAAGAACAGTGGTGAGTCGATCATCGTCGACTGGGATCTGGGCGCGTTTAGCCTGAAGTCGATCACCGCAGCGCGCAAGCTGTTCTTTGATGCCACCAACGACTCCGAGCAAACCAAATTCAATATCAACTCCGGCGGAACCTTGGTCAACCACGAGCAGTTCTCGCAAGAGTTCCGGATTCTGTCCAACGGTCAGCGCACGGTCGACTATCAGGCTGGCT
>JASLJP010000025.1 GCA_030152425.1 Aquirhabdus sp. | reverse complement strand
TTTGTTTTTGTAATATGACCGCCTCGTGGTGAGGTGGCCGAGTGGCTTAAGGTACTCCCCTGCTAAGGGAGAGTAGGTTAACCCCTACCGAGGGTTCGAATCCCTCCCTCACCGCCATTATATTTGCACGCTGTTGGAATTTTTATGTGCTTGATTCGCATGTTGGGTTTGCCCCAACGCCGCTAAGCAAGTACAGAAATTTTTGAATTAAAATGCAAATTTAGTTGACGAGGCGTTATATCTTCACTAGAATACGC
Organism: Aquirhabdus sp.; assembly: GCA_030152425.1. Taxonomy (GTDB): domain Bacteria; phylum Pseudomonadota; class Gammaproteobacteria; order Pseudomonadales; family Moraxellaceae; genus Aquirhabdus. The sequence goes on along the minus strand of JASLJP010000025.1, from coordinate 7,664 downwards.
CACCTCGACAGGCTGCACAGAGAGCGATCTTAGCCGATCAATCAAATGTAGTGTTGTAGATGTTGCTTACAGCCTTGGTTGTAATGCATTTTGCGCTGGTAGCTCAGCTGGATAGAGCATCAGGCTACGAACTTGAGGGTCGGGGGTTCGACTCCCTCCCAGCGCACCATATACGAAGTACCGCTATCGTCGGATAGCGCAAAAAAGCCCTAGGTCATCAGACTTAGGGCTTTTTTAATGCGCGCGATTTAGGGTCTGTATGGACGGTGCGGATGGCGAGGCTATCCGTCTGTCAGACTACACGCCAAATGAAATTCTAAAGCAGGCGCCTTGATCTTGTGGGATACACCATAGAGACGCGCCATTGGCCTCGCAGAACGCACGCGACAGGTAGAGGCCGAGGCCGGTACCTCCCGACTCGGTGGTAAAGAACGGCTCAAACAGCGATTCCATGACCTTGAGCGAGACGCCGGGGCCTTGGTCGATGATGTCGAGGCAGACGATGCCAGAGTCGAGGTGTTTGACCTGAAAGAACACGCGCGGTCGGTCGTGCTGTTTGCCGCCATGATGCAGGGCGTTGTTGACCAGATTGGCCACCACTTGCTCGAGCTGCAGCGGATCAAAGCTGATGGTCAGATCGGCTTCGGCACTATTTCGGACTTCCAAATAGAGCTGTTCGGGTCGGTAGGTATGCGGATTGAGCTTGTCGATGATGGTCGGTACAAAGTTGCGGCGAAACTCTTTGAGCCAACTGACCAGATTGATGGTTTCCGGTGCCGAAGTGCCGCGTCGGGATAGCTGCAGGATATCTTCGATCATCCGATTCAGGCGTACGCTTTGTTTCTGGATCATGTCGAGCAGGGCGCGCTGTTCGGCCTGAGCGACCATCTCGGCCAGCAGTTCGCCAGCTTGGCTGATCGCCGCCAGCGGGTTTCTGATCTCGTGGGCGATGCTGGCGGTGAGGCGGCCGAGCGAGGCGAGTTTGAGCTGTTGTGCGCGTTGGTTGACGCGGCTTAAGTTTTCAAAGATCACCATGGTCGGTGCGGTGTAGAGCGCGTTGTTGTCTTGGTTGTGCTCAATCAGATTGTCCAGCGCGATCAGCTCGACACTGAGGGCAAGGTTTTTTTCGCTGGCTGGTAGAATGAACGACGACGAGGCGTGTGATTTGAGCGCGATATTGATCTGATGTGCCAGCGGTTGCGACAGTTGGTTTAGCGTCCAGCCTTGCTTGGCGTCAGGTTGATGGAGCCACTGACAGGCGGCTTCATTGATGATCATCAGCTGCTGCTGCTGATCGAACACCAAGACGCCGGTGTGCATCTGCTCGATGATGCGCTGGTTGATGGCCTGAAACCGAATCGCCTGTTCGGTCTGGATTTCGGCTTCCTGCTCGACGGTGCGCAAACGGCGTACGATCATCTGACCGAGATAGGAGATGGCGAGGAAGCTAAACGCCAGAATACTGACCGAGCTGGCCATGCGCAGTTGATTGTCGCGCATCAGGGAGAAATAAAACTGCTGGTAGATCACGGCGATCACGGCAAGGCCGACGATGACCATCGCGCGGCCTTGCGACAGCAGGATGCTGGCGGCCATCACGGCGACCAGATAGAGCATGGTCAGTTGCAGGCTCGGTCCGCCATTGGCATACAGCATCAACGTCATGGCCATGACGTCGATCACCAGCATGGCAAAGACCTGCACCTCGGTGTAGTACAGCCAATAGCGCAGGATCAGATAGCCGAGGATACAGGCGATGGCATAGGAGGTGACCGTCTGCATGTATAGCTGTGGATCGTTGGCGCCGACGATGGGGTTGGTCTTGGTCAGTAGGAACAAGGCCATGAGGAACAAAGCCAGCGCGATACGATACGCCGCATAAATGAGATTTATGCGGTGTATGGGCAGGCTAATCGGGGGTGAATGCATACAGATGGGATGCCAAGTGATCTTAAGGAGTGATCAGTCGGTACCGCATTGCAAAGTGGGTGAGCTTAACATCGCTGTCGATCTGCAGTTTTTCAAAGATGCGATAGCGGTAGGTATTAACTGTCTTGACGCTGACAAAGAGTCGGTCGGCAATTTCTTGCGCACTGACACAGTTGACCACCATCATCGCGACTTGCATTTCGCGCTCGGACAGCAGATCGAACGGGGAGTTCTGCTGATCGGACAGATAGCTCGACGCCAGTTGCTCGGCGATATCGGCACTGAAATATTTGCCACCCTGCATCACTTTGCGGATCGCGCGCACCATCTCATCGAGGGGTGCACCTTTGGTGATATAGCCACTGGCGCCCGCTTTGAGCAGCAGGGATGGGTAGGGCTCTTCACTGAGGCCGCTGACTGCCAGTACTTTGGCACTCGGTACGGATTGCAAAAGTCTGCGTGTGGTTTCCACACCGCCGATCCCGGGCATATTCACGTCCAGCAAGACGACATCGGGCTGATGCAGGCGTGCAAGCTCGATCGCTTGTTCGCCGGATTCGGCTTCTCCGATGACTTGAATTTCCGGTGTATCGACTAACATGCGGCATATGCCGGTTCTTACTAACTCATGATCATCTACGACGAGAACTTTGATCAATTATGCCTCTCCATTTTGCATGGGCGTTTGTATCTGTCAAACTACGTTGTTGTTTTGCGTTAGTTGTTACTTAGAACTTGTATTGTCGCTTTAATCCACTTCACAATATAGCACCACCGTCGGTGTATTATCTACGCTTATCGCGGTGTTATCTTAATGATTGTTTTGCGCTATTAATGCACAGTCGATCACATTGTGTAAATTTTGACTAAAAAATGCAACTGCGGGATGAAAAAACTGCGATTTTTAGTTGAATTTCGAACTGATTGTATGTTATTTAGTCACCATAGATTTGACTTTGTTTCATGAAACAAACATTCTTGAGATGTGCTTCATGTAACGCATCGTTGTCGCTGGAATCGTACCGCTGGTCATGATCGTTTTATGTACAGTGGTCTATCCCTGATATCCTCGCCGGCGTTGGATCTCAGGCCACATGGTGCAGGCATGATCAGATTGCCGCCATGTTGCACACTCGGGTTGAGCTGCTGTGCTTTAAGGTACTGCACCGACCCTGATCATCCCGCCACAGGCGAGGGATCGAATGGTGTCTGCGTCGTATGCAGCGCCCTATTTTAGGCAATAACTCTACAAAAACAGCCGTAAACATCGCTGGCTTTATGAAAGTCGGCGGTAGGTATTATTTGTTTGCGTGTCACCACTTGTAACTGCGGAATTCGCCAGAATCTAAGCAGTATAGGTGTGTAATTCGTGAAAGATAGGTGAGTTTTTACAAGGAATTAGTGATGGACACGACCCTGCTACAAGCCAGCGTCAATGACTGCTCGATGCGTGACCCGCTGCTCGCCATGCAACCTGCCCGTGCCAAGGTGCAGGGCAAGCTGATGATGGGTCTGTTGTCATGCCTGGTCAGTGCGTCTGCGTCAGCCAATTTGCAGATCACTGAAACCAGCGTGCGTCCTGCATCGTCTGCGTCGATCGGCTGGACCACAGCCAGCAAACAATCCGGCAATGACATCCGTGCCAGCCGGATCATGAATAACGACAGCGATGAAGATGATTCTCCTAATCTGACTGTCGACATCCGCAGACTGCCTGCCAGCAGCCTGCCGACCAGTCGCGGCGGCGCGTTATCCAATTTGGTAGGTCGCGTCACTGGCGGTGATCTACAGAGTTCCGGTGAGCAACAGCTCGACCAAGCCCTGTCGCTGAATGCCAATGCGGCCTTGGTGATGGATAGCGATACCGGCGAAGTCCTGTACGGCAAAAACGTCGACTCGGTACGTCCGATCGCTTCGATCACCAAGCTCATGACGGCGATGGTCACGCTGGATGCACGTCTGCCGATGGATGAGCAGATCACGCTACAGCCTGAAGATTTTATCGGTCCAAAAAGAGCCAGCTCAAGCCTGCGCGTGTATCAAACCTATAACCGCGCTGAACTCCTGTTGTTGGCGCTGATGCACTCGGAAAACCCGGCTGCGGCTGCCTTGGCGCGCACCTATGACAAAGGCCGTTCCAGCTTTATGAACAATATGAATGCCAAGGCGAAATCGCTGGGCATGCATACGGCGTTCTTTGGTGACCCGACTGGTCTGGATAACCGCAATGCCGCCTCGGCGCGCGATCTGGCCAAACTGGTGAAAGCGGCCTATCAATATGAAGTGATCCGTCGTTTTACCACCACAGCCGAGCATGAGTTCGTCAACGACAGCGGGATTTTGCGTTCCAAAAATACCAATGCCTTGGTGCGCGAAGGCCGTTGGGATATCGGGCTGTCCAAGACTGGTCATATCAATGAAGCCGGCCATTGCGTGGTGATGGAAGCCAGTGTCAACCGCCGTCCGACCGTGATCGTGCTGCTGGATGCGCAAAGCTCGCAAGTGCGTACCGGTGATGCCAACCGCATCATGGACTGGTTGGGCAATGCCTTTAGACAGGTCACCAACATCAACTAAGCCCGGATCAAGGGTGAGTCATTGCAAAGGCTGGTCGCCACAAGCGCCAGCCTTTGTCGTTTCTGGCTGTGGCTGCGGGTCGGCGCTGCGGCAGTTTGTTTTGTAGTGATCGTTTCAAAATAATTCGTTTTTGGAAATATTTTCAACCTATAAACAAAGACGACAGTGTAATATGTGATGCAGCCCACTATCCCTTATCATCACCCATCGGCTGATGAGCCATGGATACTGCCGCGCGCGACGTGATGTGCATGTCGCGTGTGCTGTATAGTCTGCGGCACATGCCGTCTGCAATCTGCTGTGATGTGTTTTATGACCACTATGAGTGTACCGTATGCGTGAACCAACCACTGCCGTAGCCGTAGACAGCGCCACCGATGGCGCACCGGATACCGCTGTATTGATCCCGGCATGGCTGACACCCGCCCATCTGCAAGGGATGCAACGCGGCATCGAAAAAGAGTCGCTGCGGATGCAGGCCGATGGCCATATTGCCCAGACCGACCACCCTGCAGCGCTCGGCTCGGCCTTGACCCATCCACGCATCACCACCGACTACTCCGAAGCCCTGCTGGAGCTGATCACCCCGCCATGCGACACCCCACAGGCCGCGCTGTCCATCCTGCGTGAGCTGCATCAAGTCACCTATCATGCCTTGCCCGAGGGCGAGACGCTGTGGCCGCTGTCCATGCCCTGTATGCTGGACAAAGACGAAGAGAAAATCCGTCTCGCCCAATACGGCACATCGAATCTCGGCCAGTTTAAAACCCTCTACCGCCGAGGTCTCGGTGTGCGCTATGGCCGCCGCATGCAGACTATCGCCGGACTACATTACAATCTGTCGTTCCCGGATAGCTTGTGGCAGGCTTGGCAGCAGGCGCAAGCGGGCACGCCCGCTGCCGAGCTGAGCGCACAGGACTTCGCCAGTGAAAAATACTTTGGTCTGATCCGTAATTTTATCCGCCTGACGCCGATGGTCATCTATCTGCTCGGTGCCAGCCCGGCGGTGTGCGCCTGTTTCCTTATGGGACGCGAGCATCATCTGCAAAAGCTGATGGACGGTACGCTGTATCTGCCGCACGCCACCGCGCTACGCATGGGCAAACTCGGCTATCAAAACAGCGCTCAGCGCAGCCTAGGGATTCATTACAACTGTATGCGTGCCTATGTGGCGGGTCTCAAACGCGCGATCGGCGATGTCTATCCGCCGTTCAGCGCACTGGGTTTGGATGATGCTGCCGGTGAGCCGATCCAGATCAACGACCATATCCTGCAGCTCGAAAACGAATACTACAGCCTGATCCGCCCTAAACAGATCGCACAGAGCGGGGAGACCCCATCTGCAGCACTGGAAGCGCGAGGGGTCAAATACGTCGAACTGCGTGCGGTCGACCTCGATCCTTTTACCGATATCGGCATCAGCCTGACCAGTGCCTGTTTCCTAGAGGTCTTGGCGCTGTATTGTCTGCTGTCGCCCAGTCCTTTGCTGCTGTTTGGCGAGGAAGAGCGTATCGCGCGCAACCAGACCAAAGTCGTCGACCAAGGCCGTCTGGCCGGACTGATGCTGGAGACCGCCAGTGGTGAAATCGACCTGCATGCGTGGATGGCACAGCATGTCGACCGCATGCAACCGATGGCGCAACTCCTCGACCAAGCCCATGGCGGGAGCGACTATCAGGATGCCCTGACCGTGATGCACACGCGGATCCGCGATCCGGAGCAGACTCTGTCGGCGCAAGTGCTGGCGCAGACCAAACACAGTGGCAACTGGGGCTTTGGCTACCAGCAGGCACAGCACTATGCCGCTGACCTTGTGGCGCAGCCCTTGCCTGCCGAGACCCTGCAGCAATATGCAGATTTCGCAGCACAATCAATAACACAACAGACGGCCATCGAAAACAGCGATAGCATCGGCTTTCAGGAATACCTGCAACAGTGGCGCAGCCTACCGCGCAATGTACCGCATGACAGTGCGGTGGACGACTGCAGTGGCGACCCCGCGAAGGTCGTGCAAAAAGTCTAACCATGACTCTGCACGACGACAGACCTCGTTTTGAATTCAGTGTGAAAGGAAGGAACCATGACCCTTGCAACTCAGGGACTTAGCTATCGACGCGTCAGCGTTTTATTGTTTTTGGCCAGTGTGGCCGGTATCGGTTTTGCCCTGTACTTGCAGCATGTCGTGCATCTCGATCCCTGTCCGCTGTGCATTTTTCAGCGCATTGGCTTGATCATCATGGGCGTGTTCAGCCTGATCGCCGCGATCCACAATCCGCAAGGCCGCGTCGGCCGTGTGGTGTATAGCGTGTTGGCCACGCTGGGGATCCTGTGGTCGGTCGGCGTTGCCGCGCGCCATGTCTGGCTGCAGCATCTGCCGCCGGATGATGTGCCGGCATGCGGTCCTGGCCTCGACTATTGGCTGCAGACTTTTCCCCTGCAGTCGGTGGTGCAAAAAGTGCTGCATGGCTCGGGCGAGTGCGCCAAGGTCGACTGGACGATGCTCGGCTGGTCACTGCCGCATTGGGCGTTGCTGTTCTTTGCGGGTCTGCTGCTGGTCAATCTGTGGCAGCTCGTGCGCCGCTAAGTAGCGCCCTGCAGAGGAAATTAAGCCGCGATCGAGCGGCTTTTTTTGTGGCTGGGATTTGGCGTTAAAGCGCCGCGCGAATCATATCCACCGCCTTCTCGGCGATCATGATGGTCGGCGCATTGGTGTTGCCGTTGACCACCTTGGGCATGATCGAGGCGTCGACCACCCGCAGCCCTTGGATGCCGTAGACTTTTAGCTCGGGGTCAACCACGGCCAGTGCGTCCACGCCCATTTTACAGGTGCCGACGGGATGGTAGACGGTATCGGCGCGCTGACGGATATCGGCACGGATCTCATCGTCCGTATGCACATTGGCGGTGAAAAAGTCTTTGGTGATGAGCGGTTTAAAGGCCGGTGCATTCATCAGTTTTTGGGTCAGTTTAAAACCGGCCACCATATCCTCGAGGTCCTGTGGATCGCCCAAGAAATTCGGGTCGATCAGCAGGGTGTCGTCCATCGTCGGGCCGCTGAGCTTGACCGTACCGCGACTGCGTGGATTGAGCAGGCAGACATGACAGGAGATACCATGTCCCATGTGCAGCGTACGCGCATGGTCGTCGATCAGGGCAAT